>DASQYF010000322.1:0-9199 GCA_035639375.1 Nitrososphaeraceae archaeon | reverse complement strand
ATGACCTTTTATTTTCTGGCTTGAATTTGCTTCCTTCTTCTTGGTATTTTACATCTTATCTTGCACATGAATTTATAGGATTTTATCTGCAAATAAATTGAATGATCAATTAGGAAACGAAAAGAAATGGCAACATCATCTATAGCTCCGCCACTAAAAGTAATCTAGGATATGCTACTAATAGAATCATCCAATAGAAGAGGAGTATACACAAAAACAAGAGCAATGCTAACACAGATAACATAGGACTGTGTGGGGATTAAAAATAAATAAAACAGTTACCATCGTAGGTAACGCGTGACAGCCATCTGACGGCACAAATCCATATTGAGTCTAACCGGGCAAGCAGTCCTAAATTGTCTATCAACCTTAACGGGAGGTAACTAGAGGAGTTGGCACGAAACATGACACAACATGAGAAGCGCGTCGATAATCACTTAGATTTGCGCCATACCTCCATCAACGAACAGTTCGATACCGGTTACATAACTGCTGTCATCCGATGCGAGGAATGAGACTGCTTTTGCGACTTCCATAGGACTGCCCATCCGCCCCATCGGCACGGCAGATACAATGCTTGTCTTGAGTTGCTCTATCCGTTCTTCACTCTGCGCCAGGCCATTGAATGCCGGTGTGTCTATCGGACCAGGACTGATGGCGTTGACTCGAATCTTGCGGTGTTTCAGCTCGACCGTCCAGGTGCGAGCGAACGACCGTATCGCTGCCTTTGTTGCGCTGTAAACAGTTGACGTCTCTATCCCTTTGGATGCAGCGATCGAAGCATTCAGTATGATCGAACTGCCGTCCTGAAATAGAGGAAGCGCTTTTTGCACAGTGAACAGAACCCCTTTGACGTTGATGCTGAACGTTTTGTCAAAGTGCGCTTCGGAAATTTCCCCCAATGGAGCTAATTCACCAACGCCAGCATTTGCAAACAGAATGTCGATGCGGCTCTTCTGCTCCTTCACCGTGGTATACAACCGATCAAGATCTGCGAGATTCGAGACATCGCCCTGAACGCCGGTGACATTGTTGTTTCTGCCAATCTGCTTGACTGCTGCGTCGAGTTCGCTTTGGCGGCGACCGGTGACGAAAACATACGCACCCTCCTCTGATACGAACCGCTGTGCCGTGGCAAGGCCTATGCCGCTGGTTCCTCCTGTGATGACTGCGACTTTTCCTTCAAGTCTTTTCATGAATAATGAACCACATTTAACTCATATAAGCAGAACGATTGAAGTTATGGTTGCTCATTAGAATGATTAATTTACTTCATCTTCTGTGCTTAAGTTTTTGACTCATCCTTATGTCATATACAAAATTGAATCCAACAGGTATATGAAAAGAGGTCAAGAACTTCGTATGACAATTCATATAATTTTGGTTTTCTTATCTTTAATCTATAAAGTCTTAATGTTTAGTATCCGGTCTTTATCATTTGAGTCAATGCGTATTTGGTACAATAATTGAAGTCCGCATCCAACTATCAGTTCACCTATAGCGATGTTTTACAAGATGTATTTTTATCTTTAATCGCTTAATCGCTTATCACAGGTTTTCATTTCAATCCAACAGGATATTTTTCTCTAGATAGATAGGAGTATTAATGAATGCAATATATGCTTACTAGAACCTATAAAATGTGCATGCATATATCTGCTTTCGATATAAACCTAACTTTATTTACTCCAAAACAACTCATCTAAATTCGATTGGCGTGGCTTGCCCAATATAGATTTGAAATTGAAGTTTAAAGATGAGAGAAGTTGATCGAAAGTTGCTTCCATAGTATCAAGGTATTTTACAGTGTCTATCTCCTCCATTCTAATTAAAAGATCAATCGGTCTAACTCCATCTCCAGTTTTCGTTTTTACATAGGAAATTATATCTCCAGCTTTTATTTCCTTTCCACTATCTAGCAGTAATTTTGCCGCTTTGATATGCTGAGGTAGTCCTTTATATGTTTCAGGTTCTCTGTCATTCCTATTATTGCCGTCGAGCGCAGATGGTTTACTATTAGCAGATGTCATCATCTTTTTACCATATTTATTTGGGGATTTATTTACCATTACATTAAAACTTAAATCTGATAGAGGTATCTTTCCGAGCTCAAGGTTTCTAGCATTTTCTTGAATAATCTTTTTAATCTGTTCTTTAGCAAATTCGAAATCATTCGTTGAATTTACATCTCCTAAAATATCCAATATTTTGTAAAATGCGTTCCGTATAAACATAGGAGTATGGGATTTCTTTCCTGTTAGACCTTTGACATCTACTGTACCATCTGCTAAAACCCCTAAATAATTTTTCTTTAGATCACTAAACACAACGTATCGATACTGCTTGTCGATTTCGAGATCCACTCCAAGATTATTTCTAGCCCATACAGATATTTCTTCAACACTCGTTGAAGATGGGTTTTTTAAAAAAAGTGAGTCAGTATCACCATATATAACATCAATACCTACTTCTTTACATTTTTCGATCGTTTTTGTTGTTGTTGTTCTCCCTATTGCGGCTGTTGCATCGGCGACAGGCAAGCAGTAGAGTGGAAAGATCTCTGCACCCATTACTCCATAACTGGCATTAAGAATTACTTTGATTGCTTGGCTTACTACATTGTATAGCTGCTGCTCTTCAGCAGGTATAGTCTTATCTCTAGCAAGATATTTGTAATAATTCACTCTTAAATCTCGCAGTGAGCCGATCAAAAGAGAAGTTAAACCTCTCTTTTCTTTGCATATCCAATGTGTAGTTCCTGGTATACGTTGGCCCGGGTTATTCATGCAAGTCTGGTGTGGACAGTTTACTGTCTCATACGAAAGATTATGTACTTTGATAATACTCGGATATAGACTTGCAAAGTCCACAACAACCACGTTGAAATGGATACCAAGCGCAGGTTCTACCACCAACCCACCTCGATATTTTTTCTCTTTTATAATTGCGGTAGTCGATGAGCTTCCTTTTGCTTGAAGTTCATCACGACGTGGTATAAGCGCGTTTCTTTGACGGTGTTCATAATATAGCATTCCTCTTATCCATTGGTTAACGCCAAAGCGAGCGACATCATCGATCGATAATCTGCCTATCCTAGAGATAACTACTAGAAGTTTCATTAATAAATTATCGTTAAAACTTGTCAATCTAAAAGTCAGATCAGCATCCTTAAGACAATACTCTGCCAGCTTTTGTATTGGCAGTTCGCTAATATCACCATCGAATTCAACTTTGCTGTCATTTAGTAGAGCTTCACAAATTGCGTTAAGTGTATATTCCGTATATTTTCGACTAAAAGCATAAATTTGTACAGATCTATTTTGGAATGTTCTAAATAAATCAAGATGCAATCCGTTCTTTGTTTGAACAGGCTCTGCTTGTATACCACGCTTTACAAAATTCTCTCTTTTAATTACGATTGGAATATCATCCTTTGGGATTATCTCCTTGCCAACAGGATCAATTCTGGGATCTTGAGATCTAGCATACAAATATGGAAGATCGAAATCGTCACCGTTATAGGTAACAATGATCGGATAAGAATTAATGATTTGAAATGTTCTTTTTAGTAATTCTTTTTCTGTTTTGCAAATCTCAGCCTCTTTGATAAATGATGAGCCATTGTCATGAGATTTGTCCGGTTCTAAGACTAGCACTTTTTTAAATGCATCATTTGACACAAATCCAACTGCGATAATACGTCTGTCATGATCTCGTGGAGTAGGCATTCTTCCCTCTTCTGATTCAACTTCGATATCTATAGAAACTCTTTTAAGATTAGGAATAGGTTGATTGAGAAGTTTGGCCCAGCTGGTAATGTATTGTCTATACTCGCTGTTTCTGGCTTTATCTTCCTCTTCTTTTATTTTGTTCCATAATAGATTTTTTAGCTCCTCTTGAACCTTATTGGAAATTGCATATTCGAATTGTTTTATTTCTCCTCCTTTTCTAATATAATATGATCCAGGAATTAGTCCAGTATCGTATAGATAATTTTCGTGATATTTTATATCTGCTTCCCAGGATGTGACTTTTTCTCTGATGCTATTTTCAGTTCCTCCAATTGATAAGGGGTCAGGAGCAGTTATTTTTAATATATCTATCTCCTTGTCAGATATTAAATCAGATTTCTTTGTTATTTCTAATGAATATTTTTTTTCTATTTCAACAATTTTTTCAGCTGTATTCCTGTATTGCATCTTTGTATAGCAATACGGTTTGTGATTTGTTCTGTCACGCCAAAAGTAAATCCTATTAGAACTAGAATCATAAAACTTAAGATATACCTTTTGTTCGTCTCCTAAATAGATTGCTGAAAGTAAAAGCGAAGGTGTATTTTCGGGTAGCTCTTGCAAGTCACCAATTCTCTTTCTCTTGTCTGACTGAAAATATTCTTGTTGAGTCAATACTTTATTTAGTTTTGAATATGAATGTATTAAAAGCTTCATATTGCAACTACCTCGTCGACTAGTAAATTCCAGATTGTGTGTATATTACATTCTATTTGAACGATTTGTTGTTCATTATATCTGAACTCTATAAATATAATTATTCCGTATGTTGAAAAAGTAAACGAGTCATTAGTATTACTATTATGCTTCTGCTTTAATGTTATTTTTATTAACAATTTTCATTTTTGCTTTTTTTGAATTTTTTCTCATTTTCTAATCTTTCATGATTTTATTCTCATTTCAAAACCTTGCTTGCAATATATATTTATTTATTTTGTTAACTAATGGACAGATATATAATGGTAGTAAATGAAATAATATAAGAATAATAATAATAATAATATGACAAGGCAAAACTTGTCCATTATTCAAAGTATCTATAAAGAACGGCGTTTAACTTGTATCTTCTCCTTCAATTAATATTGCCATTTAGAAAAGATAACACTATTTTAAGCATTTACATACTATAAGGAGATATACTTTTTTTACATCCTATACCATTATCATATCATGGGATATGATTTTGATTCTTCTAAGGAACAAGGACTTCCGGGTAGGAAATTAGTATTAATCTTTGCTTTAGCCATAATTGGTGCTATTATTTTTATTCAATTTATACTTGGCTTTCCTCTATTTGATCTAATTAGGAAAGACGTAACAGAAGAGGCAAAAGTAGTCAGTAAAGATGATTCAATATGTGTGATAGATACATCTGATCATCCTAGGAACATTTCTAATTGTAAATATAAGGTTGGTGATTTATTGGTAGTTAGCTACAAGAATGGAACTCAACCTATAGAGAAACATGAATTAAAAAGATCGAGCTAATTCATTCTGACTGTTCCAATTTCATATGAATAAAACAAGCAAGTCAACTTTTAAAGGCAAACTGCGTGTTGGAGTAGCCGCTCAGATCACTTTATTGTCAATTTTTATGCTCTTAATATAAAGTGCTTTAGGATTATATTATATCTTTGTATTACAGGTTTATACTTAGTCTATCACTTTATATCGAAATACATTAGATGGTCTACGAATAACATGACAGGAACAGAGCAGAACAATCCAAATCTCCAATTATATAATAAAGTTGTAATATCTTTAATAAAAGTAAGTATAGATGTCTTTTTGTAAATTACCATAAGAATTATTGCTTTTCTTTACATTATCAATTTGAAATCAGCAATAGTAGCATTCGCGTTACCTGTTATTAGCCACGTCAAAAAGTGCCAAACCCAAACTAGGCTAGCATTTTTGTAATGGCATCCTATAGAACTATATTATATAACATACGATCGTTTGGAATTCTTACCAATTTTGATAAATTCTTACAACTATTTTTGCTAAATATACTATTCGAAGTAATCCCAACGTTAAAACAAATGCCGTTACAGGATTTTTTGCTGCCTTTGGAAAATGTAAAATTTCACAGCCAAACCTTTGTTCAGTATGCGGCTAAAAAATACAAAGTTCTGATATCAGATAAGCGAATAATATTATATGCGCAAAGAGGACATCTTTTAAAATCAGATGATATTGTTAGTGAACGCCTCGATAGGCTTCAAGGAATTGAATATACAGAAAATGGGTTGATCTTTCGAACCGCAAGAATTAACATACAAGGTACTACAAAAATTGAAATAGAGGGTCCTATCTCAGAGATAAAACCATTATTCCATAATTTACAAAGTCTCATTAATAGTACCTGATCATATTTGCAAATTCTAGACTTTCAATAATAATACGATATCTAAAATAACTGTCGATTTTGTTTGTGTCTCTTATTTATCATATAATTATAGTATCATACAAACATACACTTCCAAGTCTCCACGTGGAATTAGATATACTCTGATATGATGGATACTCAAAATTACTGTTATATCTTATCGCCTTGACGATAAGAAGGCTTCGGTATCAACCAGAAAAGTAGAATATATGTCTCCAAATATCAGTAAAAAAGATCCTTGAATGATATATAGAATAGCATATACACTATCAAAATGAAATCGCGGAAAAAGCAGTATAGATATCCTCTATACTCGTCTTCAAGAGGTTCTCTATAAATTAACATCACTTGTCATTTGTTATATCCTTGTTCTTCTTATTGTTTTAATATCTCTAGTTGACTATCTTAGATAAAAAAAATAATAAAAGAAAAATGGTTAGTATATTATTGTTATCATCATCTATCATCAATATTTATGATAGTACCAAGATACGGCTCCAATTAATCTACAAAGTCATAAAGGTAAATGATATTAAAAAAAAGTAGTCTAACTGTTATGTTATCTTTAACGTTCTAATGGCCTCCTTTAACATTTCTTCATAAATAGATATTGCGGCTAATGCACCACTAGCTGCAGCCAAGACTACATAATGCCTATCAGTGTCTATATCTCCTGCTGCATAAACATTAGGTATCGATGTTTTCTGCATAGCGTTTATCCTAACATGCCCTTCATCAAGTTCACAACCTACTTGTTTTGCAAGATGATTTTGAATGCTATATCCAAGATGATAAAATATTATCTGCGTATCATAAACTCTTCCACTTTTACAAATAACTCCTTCAGGATATCCTCTTTGATTCCCCATTATTTCTATTACTTCATCATTTTCCACTATCTCCATACCTAAGGTCTTGGCTTCAGTTCTTTCGTTAACTTCTAATTGATAGTCATCATCTTGCATAAACAATGTGATCTCTTTAGTCCAGCCCAAGAATTCTTTTGCATACCGTAAGGGATTATTCTTTTTAGATGCAATTATGGCTAGTTTTTTGTTGGTAGTTTGAAATCCATCACAGTGAGGACAATGCCATATTCCATTTCCGTCAAATTTTTCAAAATTTTTTATGTTGGGCTTTACATCTTGGATTCCTGTTGCAATTATTATATATTTTGCTTTTACCGATTTTCTTCTACCTTCACTAATCAGTAGGAAGTACTGATTATACCTTTCAATCTTGTCAACTTTTTCCTTGATCACCTTGACTGAATTATATTGCAGTACATCTGCCCAGGCCTTTTGGATAAATTGTTTTGGTGGGACATTTTCAAAACCTAGATAGCCATGAACATGTTTACTCATGGAGTTTCTTGTATTTCCGCCATTGAAAATTACTGTTGGACGAAGATATCTTCCCAGGAGCAATGCAGCAGATAACCCAGCAAATCCTGCGCCTATGATAGCCACATCAAAAATATCATCATATTCATAAGCATTCTGGTTTCTCATATCGTCAATAATATTGTTATTATTGTCATCCTCAGTCTGATCAGTTTTCACTATATTAGTATTATTGATTGGTAATTTCTAAAACCCCCTTTGTCCATATGCTTTCATGCGCGTATAAAGTGCGCAGCATGAGATTTAATAGATATCCAAATCAACTTTAGATCTGATGATTTCTTTCGCTTCATCCGAAATGGAAATCTATAATTTCAGTCCTAATATTTCATTTTAAAAGATAAAGAGTGTATTTCTGTAATGCGTTTTGTAGGTGGAGATAACAATATGGATTAACCGGATTATAGATATCTTTAAAGTGTAAAAGCAGTTGTTGGTCGAATTAAGATAGGATTGAAGACGTCGAATTACGCATTGAGTTATATTTTAATTGCTCAAGGCTGGTATTTCGCTAACATACATATATATTTATATATATTTTAATCAAATGAAAGTCGCTTTTGACATATTTAAACAATAGTCCCATTGCCTATCTTTACGATAAATCCACAACTCATCTCTGGCTCAAAGCTACCATTTATTAACAAACAGCTATGAGAATACATATAATATTTGCAGTCTTTGCATTGAAATTCATCCGCACCTTTTTCAATAACATGTCCCTCTTCATACTTGAGTTTTCTTCCTGTTTTCTTGATGAACTCCCATACAATATCACCTGGCAACATTCCATCATTTTTCGGTGAGAAGTAGTTTGAAATGCCAAGATCATTGTTGACTTCACCCTCGACAACATGACACATCTTCTCATCAGCTAAATTAAATTTACACTTTACACAAGATTGACTGTTTTTTGTGTCTTCATTATATTCTTCCCTATAATTGGCTTGCTTTTTAGATAATTTCTTTCCTGAGATCAAGGCACTATATAGGACTGCGTCTTCAGGCTTCATATCATTCTGTTCTTGCTGTCCTATTGACTTTGCAATAACGGACTTCTCTATATCCATACAAGTGCAGTATAGTCATAATAACTTATAATTGATTAGTATTATATGAGAGCTAACTATAGGATAAATAAAAGCAACATACTTCTTGAATATTTGTATCTTTTTGCTATTTATAAAAGTGAATAATGTGAGCTATGAGTAACCATTAGGATAAAGCAATAGGAATTTTTGGTGACAATATATACACTTACAACTATTATTATTATTTCTTTTAAACCAAATTTATATCAATTTGGTTGCAATATGTGTATAGCATAATAATCTTTATTTCAATCTAATTTTGTCAGGTTCTATCGCAGACGAAGGAAGATTGCAGATAGCTAAACTATTCTTAGTTGCTAAAACAGCTTGATTGTATAAATGAAAATTTTTTAGCTGTAATATAGGATTTGCTCTTTATCTTGAATGGCTTGGTTTATCCTGATCTTAAGAAAAAAAACTGTACAATAGAATAAATACTATTCTTACTGTATTGATATAGTTGTAAATATTATATTCTTTATCCAGGATGATAAAATATGTTTAGAAATAAAAGAGGATAGATCT
>DASQYF010000321.1:0-2636 GCA_035639375.1 Nitrososphaeraceae archaeon | reverse complement strand
TCGATAAAGCAAGATTCTTTTCCATTCTATATATTCTTTCTGAATTAGCATAGCTTTAATATTATACCATGATTACTAAATCTTAAAATGATATAACTCCAAATTACTGTTGAGTAATAAAAAAATATGGAACGAATAAATATTAAGATCTAAGTTGTCTTATTAGCCCACGTTATTATCGTAAATGTACTTACGGCTGATCCTATAATTCCTGCAATTAAAGCACCTATAACAGCCTGATTCAGAAAGTTCGGCATGATTGCTGTAAACCATTGAGCAATACTGGGAAGTAGCAAATATGCCGCAAAACCAATTCCAAAACCAAGTATCCAGAATCCAAACACTGTAAGCCTCCTAGACAATTCGATCCTCCCATATATAGTACATCCCATTAATCCTATTTGTGGAGCCTAGTTCTTTCATGTCCTGATTATTTTAAATTTGATAATAAGTACGATTGTCAACTTTTATAGATATTAGAACAACAAAAATGAACAGACTGTCGACATTGCGGCAACGTTAACTTATATGCATAATATGGCATGATGAACTTGATCTAATCAAAAAACATAATAAATTATAATTCATATTTAGATAATTGATTGAAGCTCATTTACACAATAAATTTATGAGATAACAAGATTTTTGACAGAAGATACTATTTATACTCCAACTTCCGAAATTCTTATTACGATGGCAACAATTAATGGTGAAACAATAACAGGAGCGGCGCTAGCTCTCTTGGCTCTTCTGTTTATCTACGCAGGCCTAGTTAATTCCGTCTGGGCTCGGATATTACTTGCGGATTACTTTATCTTGGCCATGGGAATAGCCTTTATCGTCCTGGGAGTGTTAACGATACGCAAGAATAGAAGAAGCCATGTTAGCGAACATTCCCATTAGCATGCTTTTTATTTTAGCTTCAAATTGTCTCGTCAATATAATATATACTTTCATTTCGCTTTAATGAATCTAAGCTTAAATTAAGTAACGTATTCATCATGTTATCAGTATTCGGATTTGCTCCTTCGATATTTCCTCCGAGTATAAGATAGAGTCGAATACTCGAGCCGAGTACCTCGCGTAATTCTTGGTTCACGGTTGCAGTATATGGGCGCAATGCACCTCTAAATACTTCTGATCTGGCTCTGATGACCCCAGAAAGCTTTTTACCTATAGGGGCATCAGGTCCTACTATTACTAAAATTCCCTTTGATCCTTTGTACTTAATCGGGTCTTCCGTTGCCTGATCGTCAACCATTTTATTAACTGCTTCTTTCGTAATTAGGGCAGGAATATTTATAAAATTTTCAACAAGCAAATTCCATTGTTTTCTGCTTAATGATGTAAGGGAAGCATTATAGTCATAGTCGCCAGTGAAATGTATTATTGCGTCTAACGATCCGAATTTTGTTCTGACTGTCTTCAAGATACCTCTTACCTGTTCTTCTGATGATAGATCTATGCAATGACTATGAAAATCCTTGAACCGTAGAAGATCTGATTGGTTGTGTGTTAAGATAACGATCTGTTTAACCCTAAGTGAAGTTAGAATTCGAGCGAATTTCTCCATGCGATCTAGATCTTTTTCGGCAGCTGATGTAGTAGTTAGAACCACCACCTTATTCTCTATATTTTCTGGAGCATAGTCTGTTAGAGCTGTTCCTATTGTAGGCTTTACAGGATAGAAGATTCGATCATTTGGAATAATCCTACCATTTATCAATTTGCTTATCTCTTTGCCAGACAAATTCAATACCATTTCAGCAACGTCTTCTTGTCTAAGAAATTGTCCATCAACTATCATTTTACTTGTGTTATTCTGTATCTTCTCTGCGATTTCTTGGATCTTAGAAAGCATATTTGATATCGTACTAGACAGTTTTTCAATTTCGTCAGGAGTTTGATTTCCTCGAAGTTTGGCCACCTCGTTTGCAACCTCTCTGATGCCATCTTTGACAATAATATCCTCTTCACCCAGTAATGGTAGCGCCTTGTTCGCGGCCCTTTCTATCTCAACAGGCGATAATCCAGGATAGCCACCAACTCTTAGAAACTCTGCAGCTGCCTTTGGATAAACTGTTTTGTAAATTCTATCAGAATGAACCGGTCCAGGATTGGTACCCACCGACCTAATTCCTTTATCTACTAATTCCCATGCTAATGCTTCTACCAATCTGTTTTTTGCTCCTTGCGCCGCTGTGTAAGGGGTTCTGAATCTATATGGTCTTTGCTCATATCTATTTTCCTCTGTGAAGAATGTCCCAATTGTAATTATCTCAGCTCCTGGCTCCATTGCTTGAAGACTCTGAATAGATGTCCAAAAAGTACCTGTAAGATGAATGGCTACACATTCCTTAAAGTCATTATAATTTGCATTAGTAAATGTCTTTACTGGACCAGAAATACCAGCATTATTAACAACAATGTCAATTCTGCCAAATTCCTTTTTAATAGTTTTGAACATTTCATTAATTCCATGCTCGTCGGATACATCTATACCGGGGAACGATCGTATTTTTCCTGAGAGACCAGCACTGTCACAAATATCACCTATAATTGCGGTAGTATTCTCCAACGGCTCCTTTCTTCTGCCCATAATGATTATGTTGGCACCATTTTGAGCAAATTTTTTA
>DASQYF010000320.1:0-2362 GCA_035639375.1 Nitrososphaeraceae archaeon | reverse complement strand
AGTGCTGCGACAGTAGAAATAACAACAATAATAATAAGAATACTATCTATAGTCTTAGTTAGTTAGGCGATTACTATATTACATTATTTCTACTACTATTACTACTGGTGAAGACAATAATAAAACATAGCAGGTTTGTTTGCAATAATATTATAAGATGGGTTAAATGATTAACTGAAAACATGAGTAGAAGATGAAGAAGAAAACAGATTCACAAACAAAGATCATCTTTGTCTTAAGAAAATAAATTATTATTATTACTACTACTATACTACTGACCAATCTACTTTGATATGTCTATCAATCAATTTCTTTGTGTTATATACTATTTGAGTAGTGTCGATATTTTTGCTGTTGTTTATTATTTCTGCTAGTTCTTGTCCATTAGAAACTGCATAACAATTATACCCTTCTTTAAAGTCTCTATATTTTGGATCAACATCTTCAATCCATTTTCTGTTCATTATCAGTGCAGTATTATTATGTATGGCTTCAAGAAATGTATATTGTGTTCCACCACCATCGTGTCTAATTACAGACAAATCAACCATGAATTTTGCTTTACTTAATATTTCAGAAACTGCTGCAAAAGATTTTTCAAATGTACCATAATAGTATTGTTTGAAGCTTTCCTTACCTAATTTATGATGGACATACTTTGGATTGAATGGCCCATAGATTTTTATTGGTTTGTTATTATTGTTATTGTTATTATTACTATTTTTTGATGACGTTATTAATTTGTTAGCATCAGTTATTATATCTATATGTTTGCCATAATCTACTCTAGATATTGAGACTGCATCTGTTTTTATTATCATGTCATCGTCATCATTATTAGCATTTCTTTGTATAGTAGGATAAGGATAGAAAGGATGATGAAGAAATTTTGGGTTAACATCATATTTATTTTTAAGATATTCTTGAAAAGTTTTTCTTATACAAATAATATTCCAGTATTTCAAATATGGTTCATTTTGCTTAGAAATCTCCCCTGGATCGTGAATTACAATTGTTATGTCATTTCGCTTTAATTTTTGAAGTAACTGAAAGCTTTTATACATATCAGTAATGAAGGGATTTTTGATAGCCTCAAGCACTTTTGTTGAAGTATTCTGATATTGTATGCCATAACCAAAATCTCCTCTAGTGTTTTCTTCCAATTTTTTTGTTAGAAGCAATACACTTTTTTTTCTTAAAGAATGAAGAAGATGTGCAGTAAAAGTAACACATCCACCATAGTTATAATAATCTGATAAGAAGAAATAATGTCTTTCTTCTTTCATCCTATTAACTATCAATGCTTCTTTCTATTTTAAAATATTAAGATCTGTGATAACAAATAATGGAGATCTTTATCCATAAGGATACTGTTATTATTGTTGTTTCGTTAAGCCTTTCCCCCTTCTATGGATATCTCTTAGTTTATTCATCTGCTGCTCGTAACCCTCTTTCATAGTGGGGCGCTTCTCCAGCAGCTTTAGCTACTATTTGTTTTGTTTCTTCATCGGAAGATGCTAGATTATTGCCACCGTCGCTAGTCTGCTTCAACGATATTTTACAATGCCTATCTATACCTCTCTAAATTAAATGTGTAATATCTCTTCAATATCTAAAATAGCTTTTATCTCTTCCAGTCCGCACTTATTTTATCAGTCTTTGCACCTTCCCTTCTTATGACAGTTTCTCCAGTTCCCAATTCTAACTCTATTCTATTCTACTATTATTATCGCAACTGTATTGCTTTCTTTCTGGATACGACAATTTTAGTGGTTCATGTTAGGATCATGAGTTATGAAATAATGCAGTATTAAATTATTAAACCTTAAATCATCAAATAGAGTATATTTACATCCGATGTAATAATGTCAGATGATCACAATACCAATCCGCAACTATACGAAAATCACAGACGCACTATAGGAGCTAATTTTATGAAAAAACTTTGCGAAAAAATTGATGATGCTCGACGAAAAGGTGAATCTACTATGCTCAGTGTAGATGAACTTTGGAAAGATAATGCTGATCTATCAGCATTTGCTCAAGACCAAATTGCGCCTTTGGCCATAAGGTTCTTCCGAGATGAGCTAGGATACATAATACAACATCCTGACGGCAGAATTAGTCTTACTGATGTAGGAAGACAACACTGCGGCGATCCTGATGAATCCTTTACACTTTCTGAAAGTTACCAGCCAGTAAAAAGAAATGAAAAGTAATATGTGCAGAGGCTTCTAGTTATGTAGAGAACATCAGATATAAAGAAAAAGCATTACTATAGTTGGTTGCTTTTATTTAAAGAATGATTTAGGCTCATAGAGTACATTTTCTAAATTTATTCACCTATTATCTGCAATATAAT
>DASQYF010000319.1:0-3148 GCA_035639375.1 Nitrososphaeraceae archaeon | reverse complement strand
AATCAGCCGACTAAGAGATGGCATTGCTAACATCCAGGTTTTGTAGGATTATTTGTAAAGAATAAAAGGTGAGAGATAAAGTTAAGGTCAAGGTTAGCCAGGTAGAAAAAGATTTGCTACAATAACAGTTGATTTAAAAATGTCGATATAACCAATTTATTCAAACTATATTAAGATTATAAATAACAATAACAATAATAATAATATAGAAGTGTTTTTTTCTTACTGATTCTTTTATGTGTGCATATGAGTAGTGTGTATGTGCGTATGTGACATCATTAACTATGCGATAGTTAATGTTGATATTCCCGTTAATACCTTGAAGATAGGTCCTTTTGTATAATGTAGATCATTTACAGCTATTTACTTTGATTGATCATTATGATAAAGAAAGCAGTATATAATTATCGTTCTAGTTAGTAAAGTGAATTTGAATTTTATTGCTGTTCTTGAATACCTTCTGACCCTTTAGATCCCTTACTCTATTTCTAAGAGTTACTTCTGTTACTCCTGCAGCACTTGCAATATTATTCTGACTTATATTCTCTCCTGTATCAAAAGATGATAAGTAAAGTACGGATGCTGCAAGTCCCATTGGATCTTTACCAGCCGATATCTCTCTTTTAGTGACATTGTTCATAATCTCTGCTGCTTGTCGTTTTGTTTTCTCACTTAGGTTAGCTTTGTTAGCCACTTTTGCAATACACTTCAAAGGATCAACTATTGGAATTTTAAGATCAAGTTCAAAGTACAGTAGTCTATAGCTTCTAGCAACTTCATTAAGTTTAACGTTACTATCTGCAGCTATATCTTTTAACGTTCTTGGAGTTCCCAACTCTCTACATGCAATATATATTGCAGCAGCCAAAATTCCAGAGATTGTCCTACCTCGTACCAATCCTCTTTCCTGAGCCTTTCTGTAGATATAAGCCGTTTTCTCAATTATTGTATCTGATAGTCTAAGTTTGTCTTTTAATACATCAAGTTGAAAGAAAGCCTGCCTAAGACTTCTGTCAGTAGGCGTATAAGCTTGTGTTCTAAAATCCCATGTCCTTAATCTTTCCATGGTAGTACGCATAGCTGCATCTATTTTTTGTCCACTAGCATCTCTGTCTGTCTTTCCGATTATTGTTGATAGTCCCATATCATGTCGAGCTAAGGACGTTGACATACCTATTCTGCTTTTGTCATTTGACCCATCTGATGAGGCAAAATTCCTCCATTCAGGCCGTATTTCTTCAGTCTTGTCTGAAATAACCTGGCCACATTTACTACATATAATCTCGCCAGATTCAGTATCTGTAATTGTTTGATTACATCCACAGATAGAGCATACAGGATTAGAAATAGGCATATTAGAAGTTTGTAGTTGAGAGTTAGAATACTTTCTTCTGTTTTTGGAATTATTATCATCATTATTATTATTGAAGTCGGAATTCATATTTACATATCCTATCATATGTAACTATATCGGAGTAATTATATATAAATATGAAAGTTACTTTTTGGATAGTAGATTGCGATATGGTAATCGTGTTACTAACTATACAAAGGTAACTACAATATAGAAAATGATGTTTATAGTAGCCATGATGCTACTTACTGGATCAGACATAGACTACTATAATATTGTCATTGCACAAATAATAACCAATCGGACAAAAATTGAAAAGTACTTTTTGACTCGATGTACTGTTGACGGCTATAATTTCTTAAATTAGTTATAAAATGATAGTATACATATATCTGCTTTAATGTCTGATCTTAAGGAAAATTAATTGTGATAAGAAAATAAATCAATATATGCTCATTCGCTTAGTGTCAAGAGTTTATTATATTCATAATTTAAAAATTCGGTGACAGTCAAACACAATTCCAAATTTTATATCCACATGTAGGGCAGTCTTGTATCGGCTTTGCAAATGCGATAAACCCCTCTCTTCCATCCATCGGCAATATGCCATATCCAAGTTCCAAAATCTCTCTGTCTGTAGGATGGATTTTAGAATTAAAATTTATTATTATGTTGTTAGCAGCAGATTCTTTTGTTATTGTAGTAGCAGTAGTTAAGTTTGCAAGAACGTCAGACATTCTTTGATCCTTTACATTTGAAGGAGTTCGTTTCAATGGTTCACCAATCCAGATATCAAAATCATCCAAGAGTATTTTTCTGCCACAGCCATCGCAAGTTTCTCCCATAAATTCTTTCTGTAACCTATTAATTTCGTCTGGGCTTAGCTTCTTTCTTAGACTATATGTTGTCGGTGGTTGCTTATTTGGAAAATACGATGGCCTTCCCTTACCGTAATCCCTACTTCTTGGAGTGACAAGTTTTTCACTCTGGCCTTGTTCTTCTTCTTGTTTATCTCTTATTTGATTTGAAGAAGGTTTACTTAACACTATTTCATTTATTAAACCTTCAATATCTTGGTTTGAATGTAAATTGCGGCTGGAGATGATGCCTGTATCCTGCTCTATAGGAGATCTAATTCCTGTTTCTATAATATTTAATGCTACAGATGCAAGCCACCTTGATTCATCTAAACTTAATGAAAATTCATATTCGCCTGTGTCTTCTTTTTCACGTATAAATCCTAAATATAGTAAAGTAAGCATATGTTCAGGGAATGCAATTTCTCTTACTAGTTGCCTTGATAATCCTAAATCACATGCAAGCCTACTATAAGTATCTCTAAACTCGCGTGAAGAAAATGTAAATACAAAATTGTTATTTGTTCGTTGAATATTATTATTACTACTACTGTCTTTTTTTATGTGATTATGATAATACTTTCTTGCAATGGCAAACAATACAATAAGAGAAAACTGAAAACCAGGCGTTGAATTAGATATGAATACACGTAAGTCATTTTTTCTGTTTATGGTCGTTATTGTGTTGCTATCATCATCATTATTTTTCCTATTCAATTTTCTATCGCTTCTTACATTCAACAAAGTACCATATCATTATAAGTTATTTTAAGATTCATTTTTTCTGTTTATTCTTCTCTAACATCAAAACAATCTTTTTGCAGACAGATAGACAGACGAAAATTTGCATATGTCATATTAATTTAATAGTTATTCTCTAGACTTGCTTTACTCCTTTTCTTTTTATTTTTTCTTGTAGAAGCATTATTCCCTGGAT
>DASQYF010000318.1:0-2845 GCA_035639375.1 Nitrososphaeraceae archaeon | reverse complement strand
CATCCCGAATCATTTTGCATTCTGCTCTCATCTTTTCCTTGTCCAATACTATACATTTGTCCATCATCATATTTTCAACGTCAATCCATGAACCGTCATAGAACACTTGGGTTGCATTATTAGTAGTGCTGTAAAAGCTATCAGGCATCACCATATCTTTTATAGCCGGTTCAAGAATTGCTTGTTGGACAGATATGGGTTGTGCGCCTTCTCTATATACCGCTTCTAATAGCTCATGCATATGCTGCTGATTTTTGCCTCGAACCAAAAGGCGAGCATAGCTTGGGTCTCTCTTTCTCTTTCCCACGCTGAATTCAAGGACTTGAAAATCTCCCTTAAGATCCATGACCTTATCAAAAATATTTGTTAGTATCAGAGAATCAATAAGATGACCTTTCACTTCAATTTCTTGTTCATATTTTCCGATCAAGCGTTAAAACAAATTAATATACGTCCATACATACATTAAAATTTTAGTCATATTATCACAAACAACAATTGTTAAAATAAATTGTCAATCATAACAGGTAGGAAGTATCATTTGCAAAAATTACACGTAACGGACATAAAAGACACAAGATATAATTTTTGACAATCAAAAAACTCACTATTTTAATAAATTTACTAAATTGTATTTCTCAGCTCTATGACTTGTATATTATAAGCCATAAGCCAGGCCCTATATTGCAACTTTGATGAATTTTAAACACTAATAAATTATAAAACGCCGAGATATGACTCAAATAATCCATTGTTATTGGCAGATATTTTGGAAATTTCAATCCAATTTATACAAGAGAATGTAAACTATATTATTCTGTTCTATGCTCTTATAGAAAAGATTCTTCTCTTTTAATTATGAATGTGTGTTATATTGGAAGAGATAACTTACCAAAATATTCTTCCATGTTATGGTCAGCTTTTATTTTTGCAATGATCTCGTCTTTCTTTTCCTCCGTAAACCATTGGGCAATAGACTTTGCTATACCATTTTTGTCACAAAAGGCTATCATGTATCCATTTGCTTCTTTTATTACGGAAAAGAGGTTTTCTTCCCCGACTGGCTCCCATTTATTGTCTTTGTTATCTTTTAGGGCGAGAGCGGGCATGGCATAGCCAGTATATGATGTCAAAAGGTCTTGGGATGCTTTTACGCGTCTTTCTCCTATCTTCAAAGCTGTAAAGTACTGCATTATTTATTAACTAACAGATGAATAGATTTAAAGGATTTAGGTTCATGACATTAGTGATACTTGTTCTGACCCTTTGAACGTCGTTTAGCACAATTTAAAAAACTGTGCAGTAACTTCTTAGGATAGCCTTCCTTAGCATATTGCATGGCCTGCAACATCATCTCTATCTTGTCTACCCTGTGTACGAGTTGAGCGACATCTGTCTTATTTTGTATATATTCATTCCATATTTTTCTATAATTTCCACGAAGATCAGAAGGTATACAATACAAAATAGAATTGATGGCTTTTTTTTCTTTTAACCTCTTATGCTTCTCTGAAATTTGACCTGGAATGTAGTCGCCGATTATAGATTCTGCTAGATCATGAAGAATTACCATTTTCATGACGCGCTGAGTGTCCAATCCAAGTATATCGGATAAGACCATGCTTATTGCACACATGCAGAATGTATGATCTGCTACAGATTCAGGATTTTGCACTTTAACTTTTGAAATCCAACCTGCCCTTTTGACATACTTAAGTCGCATGGCATATTGAAAAAATTGGGTTACATCCTTTGGTTTTCTTACCATTTTCAACTGTTGTGTCTTCCTGCTAATCGGCATCATTATGCATTCTATGTATATGTTTTGAAATTCTTCGTTTTAATTAAGTGAGAAACGATAAAACGGCATAGACGATGGCTGTATTATTGTATAAGTATAATATTAATGGGACAAGTCATTGCTTTTGACATTCAGTCATGGTCGTCAATACAAGAGTTTAAACGTCGCCATCAATATAGGAATTGTTCTCTATAAAGGAATATTAGACCAAGAATTATGATATGTGCCATTACATCGTAGAAAACGTTTTATACATTTCTTGTTATCACAAATAGATATCTATAACAAATAATGATTTTATCCATTTTGAGTCATTTATCTTCTTTGTCTATAGATTTGCAGTACAGTTATTTCTATTGCCGCAATGGGATTGTCAAGATTGGAAATAATGTCCTTTATCTATGTTGCATCTAATGTTATCGATGACAATGATTCTTCTTTAGTTTCATACATGCGGTAATTTATACCTGCATCTTGATTTCTCTATGCATATATTGGAGCTAGAACGCAGGAGTTAAACTATCGACTACGGCTGTGAGCATTAAGATATTGTCATAAATGACACGGGTTTATAAAATTGTATAGTATATGGCACTGTTATTTAACAAGCCATCTGATCATCATATTAGTCAACAAATACATTGAATCAACTGGTAACGTAACATAATTTATTTTATGCCTTCAGTTTCTATATGTAATGTAATCATATATATTTCGTCTTGTATCTTAATATACTCGCTGGCTCCGTCAATGAAGTTTTATTGATACAATAATTGTGGGAATGATGTTTTATTTTGCAGTAACTTACAAGGGATATTCATAACAATATAGGTACAATATATTGCATTTTGTGTAAGCAACTCGTCCTGCAAATAAGTAAAATGTAATGCACACATACATATATTATTCTTCCTACTCGTCGTGTCCTGGAATAAACAGCGGTACTTCTTTTAGGAAATTGCTGATATACTATGATAAAATAATATCATAATGCATTCATCTATAACTTAAAATCAATTATATTTAGATTACTGTTTCTATTGA
>DASQYF010000317.1:0-2272 GCA_035639375.1 Nitrososphaeraceae archaeon | reverse complement strand
TGTACATATTCTTGAACCAAGAGAAGGAATTGGGGGGCATTGTCTACCAAAGGATACTAAAATGTTCTTGCAATCATCAAAGTCTATTAAAAGTAAGATACTCCAAGCAGCAATTGAAGTAGATCAAGATTATAGACGATATAGAGAAGCTAGGGGCGGCTGCTCATCAGCGATAGGTGACTCCACAACGCCAGCAGTAAGTTCAGCAATATACTAGAGATCATATGATGACATAATGATATAGGCCTAGACTTAAAATTTAATACATGGCAGTAGTATACCTTTTATGAATATATTGGAATATGCACATCCTGAAGTATTAGTTGATACTCAGTGGGTAGAAGATAATCTCAAGGATCCAAAAGTTCGGATTGCGGAAGTTGATTATGATCCTACGGCAAATTACAAATTAGGACATGTACCAGGTGCGGTATTATTTGACTGGAAAGAAGACATAAACGATCCCTTAACAAGAAATATTCTCAATAAGCAATCTTACGAAGAGTTGATGCAGAGGGCTGGGCTTAATAATGATACAACGCTGATCCTATATGGCGATTTCAACAATTGGTTTGCAGCGTTTGCATTCTGGGTGTTTAAGTATTATGGTTACAAGGACCTCAGAATAATGAATGGAGGTAGAAAAAAATGGTTGGAGGAAGACAGGCCATTAAGCAAGGATGTTCAACAGTATCCGAAAGGTAGTTTTAAAGCTGCAGAGCCGGACAAGAGTATAAGAGTATTCTTAAACTACGTCAGAGAGTCAATAGGTTCTGGACAAAAAGTGTTGATTGATGTTAGAAGTCCAAAAGAATTCACTGGCGAAATATTAGCTCCTCCAGAATATCCAACAGAACACGCTCAAAGGGGAGGCCACATTCCTGGTGCATTTAATATACCTTGGAGTCAAGCGGTCAATGAAGATGGTACATTCAAGTCTAAAGAAGAGCTAAAAAAACTATATGAATCTAAGGGGATAACTTCAAACAAGGAGGTTATTACATACTGTAGAATAGGTGAGAGGTCTTCTCATACATGGTTTGTCTTGAAATATTTGCTAGGTTATCCTGATGTGAAAAATTATGACGGATCATGGACAGAGTGGGGAAATATGATCGATAATCTAATAGAAAAATAATGAATTAAATAGCATATAAGACGAATCGCTTGTTTATTTTATTTTCTTCACTATAAAATGGAAAAGATTGCCCTCTTTTCTTGTCTCTAAAAGTGATTGTCCATTCTCATATGACCATCGATCGATTTCCAAATCCGCTGTCTGATCATCCGATACTAAATGTATCACTTCTCCAATTGACATTTTTGTCATTAATTCACCGAGTTTTGTGAGTGTTGCAGCACATTCTACTCCTATCTCGAACATTTCGTGATCAGGAAATTCTGCAAAGCATCTTATGTGGAGTTCCTTAATACTGGAACTTATCTTAGTATGGCAATTCTCAATAGTATCGAGAGCAATTAAATCCTTATCAATATTTGAGGCATTTATCTTTACTATCCATCCTTCTGTATAGGGAAAATCATTTACCAATTTGGGTTGTTTGATTATATCTTTATTAATTTCTGCGATACTTCCGCTGACAGGAGTTCGCACCAGACCAAAATACTTTACACTTTCTATAGTCCCTATGCTTTTTCCCTTTTTCAATTCCGTGCCAATGCCTTTTAATTTTATGGTTGATAATCTTCCAGCAATGGATGCCAAAATAGCCGTAATGCCAATAGTTATTGTTTTGTCATTGTTAATCTTTGCCCAGACAAAATTCTCGGTGTCATAAAAAATGCCTTCAGGAAAAATGCAGTGATCTATTTTCACAAATTGCTATATGATGAAACCAAGTTTATTCTTTTACATTATTGTAATCGATTATAGTAGACCTCCAAAACAATCACATATACACATGAAAGACATAGTAGCAGTTAATATTATCAATTTTTCTTAGCATCACAGCAGGTTTGTTGATTCCCCCAGAATAGATGCTTTGCTAGAGCTAATGATATCATTGCAGTCAATGTTGCTGCAATCTTCAGTATCAGATGTTAGTTATCATGGTAGTGATAGTAGTAGTAGCCATCGTAGTAATAATAATAGTATAGTAATAGAAAGACTTTGATAGATGCATCTACAATATCTGGATTTGCTATCGGAATGCTGATAATGTATGCAACAGGTCTGCTGGTATCATAATAATCATATGAACTTTATTCAATACATAAGTAGGAGTAATGGATTTGATTGGTAGGTAACTTG
>DASQYF010000316.1:0-4130 GCA_035639375.1 Nitrososphaeraceae archaeon | reverse complement strand
TTATAGAGCATTAGAAGTGAAAAACAAGTATAGTTCCATAATAATTTCATGACAATTAAATTAAATCTATCTATTTTCATTTTCAAAAATATAGACAAATAACTATATTCTAGAATGCATTCACTTTGCTGAGAATAATCTCGATCTTTATTAATAAGTGTTAAAAGTTTTTGTAGCATTATTATACTCTTTTTTATTATCCCTCCTAACCAAGCAGTCTAATACTATTATGATTATTATCATTATCGTTCTTGTCATTATTCTCTACCACCTCTGTTTCTTTGTCTTGCTTCTTATTTAGAGGAAAGATGTATGTATGAAATAAGTAGCATATACAGGCTTTGAATTCCTATAAATGGTGCGGTCACCGGGATTTGAACTCCCGCTCTATCCTTTGTTAAAGATAGAGTCCCGGGTTACGGGCTTACTTCGCATTTGCATACATAAATGCATGGAAGGCCAGTGTCCTAACCAAACTAGACGATGACCGCACTAAGTAGCCGAACATGAAATGGATATTAAATCTTAACGATTAATGCTTGACAAAATAGTTATCTTTCCTCTGGGAATATATAGTTAAGGAGTATATCAATCGCTTTATCTTTCGATTTCTTCTTATGGTGTTCTAGACTTTTTCTTGGAACATCTAGTGCCTTTTCTTTTTCAACTTCTTGAACAGGTCTATGATCTAATGCGCCTTCAAATTGAACTTTATATCCCTTTAATTTAGATTCTACTGTGGAATCATAAATATCTTTAAGCCAAACAGAACCTATGAAATAAATATATGGCGGATTAACCCTAGTTTTAATCATATTTATAATACGATCGAAAGTCTGTGTTACATTTTCTGAAGAAGAGTCTATTGCAATTATATCTTCTTTAACTCCTCCCTTTACTAGCCCCTCTTTTATAAGTTTGCCAGATTTCTCATCTGCAACAACTATGATCAATGTTTTTTGTTTATCGGGTTTTGATTCCATGATAATTTTAAAGGTGCCCAAGCATGCATTCACCCGTTCTTTTATATGATCGGGCAATCTTCCATCAGTAGATTTCCCTCTATTTATACCATAGAGGATGATCAGATTTCCATCTGTAAAGCGAAATTCGGACATTGTTTAACTAATGCAGGTCATCAGAGTTCACATTTATACATTCTTCTAATAAAAAATGTATTTTGGAAATGGTTTTTGACGATATTTTATCCTCCAAGAACCTAGCAAAGGGTTTTGGAGCCAGAAGCTTAAAAGATATTGCTAAAGGTATTGCTTAAACAACAGTTGATAAATAGACATATACTGGCAATAACATAGATATTACCTTCTCTACTATTGCTATCGATTATACCATATATATATGTGCAATCGATCGATATCACACAATGTTAGTGTTACAGATGATACTATCAATTGCTGAGATATATGCTTCATTTAGAAATTTTTCTTTATGCTAAATATGTGTATCAGCTTTCATGTTTGCATAAAAAAGTAAGCTTGAAGAGTTACATATATTCAAAATGAACGCAATTTTTGCATAAGTCGCCAGATAAGTTGACTCTCAATCGTGTCTATCATAATTTTATTATTATTATTATCATCAACTTCTTCTCTTGCTGTAATCCCAAGTAGAAAAGTAACTAGGTGTTATTTCTAAAATGACTGAATCTCCTTTTTTAACTCCATCTATAAGAGACCTTGCCATAGAATGATCAAGGCTTCCAAGATATTTGATAATTATCTTTTCAGCTATCGGTATATTATGATTAATGTCTTCATAGATTCTAACTTTTCCCTTACCACGAACTCCTTTGTAGGGAGGATTCGCTTCATCTATACAATAGTAGATGGTGTTGTTTTTTCTTAAATTGTCTACTTTTTTAGAGCTCTTGGATGTTTCAATGTATAGTTTGTTGTTAGTATTATCAAAGTAATACCATATTGGATGAATGTTTGAATCTCCTTTTTCATCTACTGTTCCCAAATGGATATTTAATTTGCTATTTGTTAAAAAGTCCTTTACTTCCTCTTCTGTTAGAGGAGTGCCGAACCCTGGGCTAGCATTAAGAATTCTCATTGTCATATACACATACACGCATACACAGCATATACTAGTTGCAGAATATTTCTTTGGTTCTTTTTTATATGTGGTCATAAAATCATATCAACGATTCAATCCCTTTAGCCCATAATCAAATATGACTTGAACTTTTCATGATACATTTTTGGAACAGTTAGTAATAAAAAAGAGGTTCTAATGGCAAAACCATTAACGATACAACAAAAGAAGGCCTATTATTAAAGAACACTAAGCTCTTCGATTCGTATAAATTTAATGTGTGTGCCCTTTCATACGAGATGTAAGTTCTATGAAATTAGTCATTGATGGAGATTAATTGTAAAAGATAGATTTAGAAAAATATCGAGTGATATCTCAGCCATTCAATGTGACGTTATCAAATGATAATAATATCTTTGGGCCTAGGGACAGTCCACTCAGGCACTATCTTATGCTTTCATGGTTTGTTGGAACCTCTGTCTCTTGGTAAACATGAGGTCCACTTTAGCCAACTGACTCTCGATAATCTAACTACAGGTACGCAAAGCTGTTTATACGAAGTAACAAGGCATACATATTACTATATAGTCCTAGGCAGGAAGTATATATTTACATTAGATTGTCATTATTTTTATTAAATATCTGAGTGAAACTTTAATTATTATCTATCTATTTTTCCACTCTCCTTAGTAATAGTATTGCTCATGCCTGAGTCTTCTGACAAAGGCTCTTGTATGATAATACCCGCTGTAATATCTGTTGTATCTCTGTCCATATCCTATCTGTGTACAAAAGAAAATGTCTTCCTTTGTAAAATCTGGCACTTCTTTTCCGACTTCCACTCTTTCTTCTCCGCCGTCTGCTGGTGATGGTTCATTATTATTCATTTATTACAGAAACTGGATAAATTCGACGACCACCACTTCTCCTACCCTCTCAATCAATCAATTATTTACAAGCTATTACTACTGATAGGCAACAACCAGTAGCAGAATAAGTCAGTAGTAAAAGTCATGGACTATTACAACTAGAACTCACTTCCATTAACAAATAATCTGCTATTATTATTACTATGAGTCAATCACATTAGAAATCTAAAACAGAATGGATAAAATATATCTGGTAAACATATATCTTCATGATGACACAAATATTATTAGCAGCAGCCGTTGCTAATACTACTGCTCCTACTGTTGCTACTCAAAATGGATTAGACATAGGAGATTATACTAGAATTGTGGCCCTTATTGCTACTGCCGCAACTTTCTCTCTGACATATCTTCACGGCAGCCGGTCAGAGCTGACACGCATAGCAAGAGAGACATTGAAAAAATTTCAGAGAATAATAGTGTATAATATTACCAATTTATAATTTTACCTTAGAGATTTGTACTCAAAATATATTTTATCCTTATATTCTAGAAACTTGACTTCCCTGTCATCTATGCTCTGACTTTTTATTAATTGTGCAGCATTGATATTCTCATAACCATATGAAGATACAAAGTACATTCTCTGCATATGCTTTTCAATGGCGCAAATATCCTTAATAGATGTCAAAAATCTTTGTAAAGACTTAGAATCTGCAGCTTTTTCCATATTCTTGTTCTGCACTCCGACAGCAATTAAATCTCCTGTATTTCTTTGATAAATGCAGACATCGAAAGTGTATTTGGTACCTGATTTGCCGCTTAGATCTTTTTCCATAGCAAATTTATAAGATTTTGGATTGTAGATGGAAGAAAAATAAGTTGCAAGTCTAAAATTTGAAAAACAATCTTCACAGTCAAGAAATATCTGTTGGAGGAGGATAATTGATTGACCATTCAACTTAGAAAGTCGAGCCGCTAATTTAGTTCTCCTTGTAACAGAACCAAATTCCATTTTACAACCACAACTTTCTGCAACCATTTCTAAAATTTGGGACGGTATATTATAGTTAGCAAGATGCGATTCTATCTTATAGCGTTCCTCAGTGTTTAATTGGTTAATTATAGACAAAATAAACACTAAGACTACACCAAGGACACTATTAAGTGTAGGTCCAACAAGAATAGATTATTATATATATA
>DASQYF010000315.1:0-4983 GCA_035639375.1 Nitrososphaeraceae archaeon | reverse complement strand
CGTGATATTCAAATCTCAGGACCTTTTTCTTCGTGGAGCCATACTCATTTGTTTAAATCTGAAGATGCTGCCTCCTCTTCCTCCTTTTCATCTGTCTTAGAAGATAGAATAGAATATTCTTTACCGCTAGGGATTCTTGGTAAATTATTTTCTCAAACTATAATCAATAACAAATTAAAGGAGATCTTTGAGTACAGGCATAGAATAACTAGTCAGGATATTCATATTCATGATAATTCTGCAAGGAGCAATAACAGTAATAGCAACATAATTCCTATGACCATTCTTCTTACAGGTTCTACAGGATTTATTGGTTCAGCGTTGGTACCTTTTCTTACTGTAGGAGGATATAGAATAATACGTTTGCTAAGATCACAGTCACCACAATCTGGGGAACAATTTGGGAACAATACTCAAAGATCTGTTCCC
Source organism: Nitrososphaeraceae archaeon (assembly GCA_035639375.1). Taxonomy (GTDB): domain Archaea; phylum Thermoproteota; class Nitrososphaeria; order Nitrososphaerales; family Nitrososphaeraceae; genus JAJNBK01. The sequence goes on along the minus strand of DASQYF010000315.1, from coordinate 4,554 downwards.
TGGGACCCTATATCAGGTTCTCTTGATTTATCATCAATAGAAGGAGTAGATGCAGTAGTTAACCTTGCAGGAGAAAATATCTATGGAAGATGGACTAAAGAAAAAAAGAGCAGGATTCTATCAAGTAGAGTACAAAGTACTAAATTTTTATGCAAGTCTCTAGCATCCCTTAATAAACCGCCTAAGGTACTGGTATCAGCTTCTGCGATAGGATATTATGGCAGTAATAATATAGGAGACGAGATTTTGTCAGAGGACAATAGTCCTCCTCCAGCTGACTCTCGCGATTTTCTGTCTGAAGTTTGCTATCAATGGGAAAACGCCACAGAAATAGCAAAACAAGCAGGAATTAGAGTAGTCAAAATTAGAATAGGGGTAGTCTTGGGCGCTGCAGGAGGTATGCTGGCAAAAATGCTTCTACCATTTAAGATAGGATTGGGAGGAAAAATAGCAAGTGGCAAACAATGGATAAGCTGGATTTCATTGGATGACCTTTTAGGAATTATTTTACATGCTATTAATAATGAATCAATTAAAGGTCCAATTAACGCAGTGGTACCAAGTCCAGTAACTAATGCTGATTTTGCAAATACACTTGCAGCTATTCTATCAAAACCAGCAAAATTTAACATACCTTCCTTTATTGTAAAAAAAGTATTTGGAGAGCTCGCTGACGCAGCTCTGCTTGCAAGTACTCGAGTAGTAACAAGCGACATTCTGCAGAAGACTGGTTACCAATTCCGTTTTCTGAATTTAGAGATGGCTCTCAGACATACATTAGGTAAGACAACAATAAAGGAAGATCATAAGCGATAAAAATGTCTGAAGGACCAGAAGTAAAAAGTACAGCAGATAAAATATCTGATGCTGTTTTGGGAAAAACGATTGTAGACATTTGTTGTAAAACTTTAAAAGATAATATAAAACAAAATATAATTGGCTCCAAAGTTAAATCCGTAGATACATATGGCAAAAACATTATTATCAGCTTTACATCTGGAGTATACCTTCGCAATCATATGATGATGTGGGGAAAATGGCGAATATATGATAAAAAAGAATTTGATAGCGGGAAGTCAAAACCACCTCCTCGGCGTATAGTCTGGTCTAATCAGAAATCATCAAAGAATAACGAAAACAAAATTAATAATAATAATAATAATAACACTACCACCACATCATCAATTCACAAGACCGTAACAGATGTTCGAAATGACTCTAGGGTAAGGCTAATTTTAATCACTCCTACTCAACTAGCAGTCCAATTTAATGGACCGATCCTTCATTTTACTATGTATGATCCATCAAAACATACTTCTATTGCAAAACTCGGTCCTGATGCATTAAAGTCAACATTTGATATTGAAAATGTACGAAATCGGTTGCGTAAACGAGGTAAGATGAAATTAGCTGACTTGTTATTAGATCAAACCTTCGTTGCAGGTATTGGAAACAAGTACAAATCAGAAATATTGTTTTTACGAAAGCTTTGTCCGTTTAGATTCACAAATAATCTATCTCCATCAGAAGAACAAGAGTTATTGCAAGAAATCCCCTCTGTATTGAAAATGGGTTATATAAGTGCAGGACGTACGAGACCTAAACAGCAAGGAGAAGCATTAAATAAATGGGAATTCAGACACTGGGTTTTTCGAAGAGCAGGACATCCATGTTGGTTATGTGGTACAAAGGTTGCTATCGATAGACAATTAAGTTCCCGTGTAACATATTGGTGTCCTAAATGCCAGACTGCAAAAAAGTCAATTCAATAATCATAATTCTCCGGGGTATTAGATCGCTTAATACATCTTTCAATTTTTAAGAGAGTGTAGGTATCCAAGGATGTAGAGTATGGCTTTTTTTAATTCTTGCTGATAGATCGTGAACAATAGACCAAATGATTTTGTGGATAAGTTCTGATGAGAAAGTCAATATATAATCTGCTGTCATCGATCTTCAAATAGATTTTCTCCATGATATAGTTGATTTGCTATCTGATATGTTCGTTCTTGTACGCGCATAGTTGGCGTATGAGCTCCCAGATATCTAGCAATTGCTATTAGTATGTTCGTCCGTTCATCTGCATCTTCAACAGATAGAAGAGAGTATTGTCGAAAACCTGCCTCAATCATCTGAACAGAATGAAAGTTGCGATCTTCACGTAGTAAAACTTTTCCCATGGCGGCCAAAAGTCGATCTGGATTTCCATCGTTATACAGATAATCTACAACCAATTGTCCTGCTTCATTTACCTGCTGCTGCTTATCCAGAAGTGATGGAAGCTCTTTTAGCAACTTTTCTGGATCTTTAAATGTATTACCACCACTGTTATTGTTTATTGTTGTTTTTGTTGTTGGCTTTGGTAGAGGTACAGCAGGTACATTCAAAAAACGATTAAGATAGACTCTCATTGCACCATCAAATACACCTCTTAATAGCTCTCGTGTAGTTACCCGTCTTAATCCCTGATGTACAGCGTTAGTATAGGTAAAGGTGTGTAGCGCAGTATCCCAGTCACTGAATTCATTACGTGTATGGAATTGTGCTATACGCAAGGCTGCAGCATAGGCTACATTACTAGCCAATACTTCTTCACTAGCTCCTTGATTCAAGGCATCTAATAATTCATGGGATATTGAGTGTGGATCATCAGATAATAACACCCTTACTAATTGATCTTTTCCATTCCATTTTTTTCCGCTTGTTCGTCTGCTTCTACCATTCTCTAATACAAATGGGAGATCTCTGAAGGCATGTTCAAGAATTGCAATCAAGTCTATTGGATGTCGCCATGAACTAGATTCTTCCATTCTTTCAGCATTGGCATACCCATACACAAGACTACTTAATACAGACTCTACTAACTCTTTATTACCCCATCCAGTTATATCCAGTGCTTCTAACGCCTTATTAGTAAAATCAAGAACATGTCCCATATCTAGATAACGATGATCTGTAGCTGCTGCAAAAAGCATATCTGCCATCTGGCAGCTATCAGCACCAAGTCGTACTGCAGTAACAATACATTTTTCAGCCGCTTTAGCATCACGGGATTCGATAAATTGTCTAAACCAGCGTTTAAGTGTGGACAAATCAAGCCAAGACGATGGCAAAGGAGATACCTCAAAACGAGGGGGCATGGAAGCACAATCCTGTGCAACAGCAGAAAGACCATGATATAGTGCATAAGGCCTATCTTTGATATCAAGGTAGTGTAGAATATTCATCATACAGCTGAGTATTGTTAGTCCTTGTCCCCATCCTGATTGTTTGTAGTGAGTACCAAAATCAAGGCCAGTAAGAAATGCCTTTGTGAGACCTGAATATCTATTATTGTCATTAACTTCTTTATCTCCATCATTATCTTTTCTCTCTTCTCCTGACATTGCAATAATCACCTTAGCAATCATTAAGGAGATATTCTGTTTAAGTCCATTTTGTAATAGCATTTGATGATAAGAAAATGGATCCAATGAAGATAAAGAAACATCTATCCATACCTCATTTCCATTGCGAATCTCTACAGGAAAAGAAGGGACATCACCAGCCCATTGATCAAATGTTCCTCCGCTAGTAAGGTCAAAACGTGCATGATGCCAATGACAAGTAAGAATACCATCTTTAACAGTGCCACGGTTTAGAGGGAAACCCATATGGGGACATCGATTATCTACTGCATGTACTTTGAAATTATAATAGAAAAGAGCAATTGTATACTTTTGAATCTGTACAGAAAGACATCCGCCAGCAGCTTGTATATCTGATATGTTGGCAGCAAATACATAATTAAGACTATCATCTATTTTTGAGCTAGTCATAGTGGTTTCATTCTTACTATTATCTATGTAAGACAACAGATATAGATAAGATCATGGTGTTGCAGTTAGTCTCTTTGATCTTATATTCAATATGGACCTTAAGCTACTGTATATAAAGCTATTTGCAATACATATCCACCCAGAATCAGCACAATTGCATTTACTAGTTGGAAAACTTCATCATGGCATGAACATTTGTGCCGTACAAGAATATTCCAGTAACTACTAAAAGAGCTAATGGAATACAAGCACAAAGTGCTTTACTATATTCTTTCCATAATACTAAAACAGAGAGTATAACAAATGATAACTCCAAAATAACTACCCCATCAATGAACTTGTATTTCCAAAGGGAATTGCATTCAAATCAGACGATCCCGTTTCTTCAATAGTGGTTTCGCTCATTATGTAGCTGCCATCGTATCGTTTACAACTATTGCCCTACCGTATTTAGTTGCTTAAGTTAATTTAGCCACAAAAGAGACTGATATTCTAATCTTTTAGTCTATTATATGAGGCATATATGAGGCAAATATGGAATCGGTTACTTTTGTGTGATATTTAATTGTGATCTTCTACCTAATTGTCAATGAAAAGAATTAACCAAGAAAATGGATGGAGATCGTTAACTGAAGAATATGCTCATTATGAGATAAGAGAACTTCTACTGAATGCTTTAACTTGCTTATTATTTTTGTTTCACTTTCTTAATTACTTCTTCGCATAGTTATCCATG
>DASQYF010000314.1:0-3163 GCA_035639375.1 Nitrososphaeraceae archaeon | reverse complement strand
ATGCCCTGGTATAATGAAAACTTGGATACTGATTTAGAAGAGGAATTAGAGAGAAGAAAAATTACAAAAGGCAGAATTCTTGATCTTGGTACTGGTCCAGCAACACAAGCAGTACAACTTTCCAAGAGAGGTCTTAAGGTAACCGGATCTGATATATCTGAAGCTGCTATTAATAGAGCAATAGAAGCTTATGCAAGCAATAACAAGAATATCAACTTTATAGTAGACGATATCCTGAGTTCAAAGATTAATGACAATAATTTTGATTATGTATTTGATAGAGGCTGTTTCCATGTAATGCCTCTTGAAAAGAGGCCAAGTTATATCAGAGAAATAAAGAGAATCTTGGAAGAGAAAGGAATATTATTCTTAAAATGTTTCAGTAGGAAAGAGTCACGAGAAGAAGGACCTTACAAGCTTTCAGAAGATGAGATAAGACAGTTATTTGGACATGATTTTGTAATTGAGTCTGTTAAAGATACAGTATATCAAGGCACTCTTGATCCGCTTCCAAAAGCGTTATTTGTAGTCATGAATAAACGATAACTGGTTACTATTATTATCCTTGAAAATACATAAAGACGCTTCTTCCTAACTAATATATTTAAACTAAAACACATACTGCATATAGTATAGTGATCATGGCCACAGTAACTTTGCCTTCTTTCACTATCTGTACACACTATATTCACAATTATACATTATAAAATTTGTATAATAAAATATAATATCCATCAGATTTGCTCTATTAGTTGTTATACTAGTATAATTGTGAATTCGACTTTAGAGAGATAGAGAACAGAATGTTTTGGGATATGGAATAATGATAACGTAATAACAAGATCTTGATTCAAGAAGAGCATGTCCAACTGGAGTCTTCTGTAGCCTTGGGCATGTACCATCGCCCGCCCTCATTGAACACCGTATTCCCTTTCTAAATGCCATTGGCTATGCTCCAGAGTGGAAGGAGTCTTATAGGCTTTTACCAATGGAATATAGCCAGATCAGAGATATGGGATTTATATGTAGATTGTTATAGGAAACGGCTTGAGACAGCTCTTTTGATAGCATATAACCATTACATAGCAGAATATTTGGGCTTGTATTCACTACAAAATGGAGAAAATCTGTGGTAGAAAAAACATAATCAATAAATCATATGCTGGATGTAGTATATCAGTGGGAATATATGAGTAGCAATATCATTATTTCATGGGATGAAGCAGCTGACAAGAAGGTTAAATCAAATGATGATAAAGATTTAGGAAAAGTTCAGAATGTGACAAAAGATTATATTCAAATAAAGGAAGGTACCGTATCAAAGAAGAATTACTTTATTCCAAAATATTATGTTCAAGGATATGATGGTGAAAGTATTTGGGTGTCACTTAGAAAAGATGATGTAAAGGAAAGATTTGAAAAAGAAAATCCACCTAGAGATACATCAGAGTTTGAAACTCCAGATTATATGCAAAGAAGAGAATCTGTTAGAAAACAATACCCTGACTTTGATAATAATATTCCAAGATATACTCCTATACCCGGAGCATCATCAGCCGCTGGTGCTACTACTGCTGTCGCTACTCCTTCTACAGATATGGTAAAGGTACCATGGGAAAAGGTCAAAGGAAAGAAAACAAAGTCAAAAGACGATAAAGATGTCGGTAAGGTAGAAGATGTAGCTCCTCATTATGTTGAAGTCAAAGAAGGTCTAATAGGGAAAAAAAGTTACTTTATTCCAAAATATTATATTAATTACTTTGATGGAGATAATTTGTATATTTCACTTACAAAAGACGAGATTAAAAGTAAATGTGAAAGAGATAGTCCACCAGCAGAGTCAGAGATCCAGACTCAAGAATATTTAGAGCAAAAGAGAAAAATAGAATCTGAACAACCACAATCTTTACATGGAGTGCCCTTTATGGCAAGAGAATCAGGAGTTACTAGTCGAAGCGATATTACAGGAGGAGAACTCAATATTGAGTGGGCAGAAGTAATTCATAAGCATGTAAGGGCAGCTGATGATGTAGATATAGGTGATGTGGAAAGAGTGGGAAAGGAGTTTATTGTAGTAAGACAAGGTGTTGCAAAAGTGCATCTCTACTACATCCCCAAAGTTTGCATTAGCAACTATGATGGCAGTTCATTATATCTCACTGTACCAAGTGATTTTGTAAGAGCAAGATTTGAAAGAGAAACTGAACCAACAGCAGAGGAGATCCGAGCACTATCCAAAGAAGCTGAAGAACAAAAAGGAAGAGGAGGGGGTACTACTAAAAAAGAAGAAAAACCAATGAGTGGTAGTTCCGAAGGGACTAGTAAATATGAAGAAGGTGCTCCTGGTACTGAAGCTGGAAGAAAAGATGATCCGTTAACATCATACAGAGAAAAAGAGCCAATGACGCCTGCAAAAATAAAAGAACATGAACCTACAGCAGTAAAAAGAGAAATGACAGAGAAAATTGTAGAACCGGGTCAGGAAGCAACCAATCCTGAAGAAGCAAAAGAAAAAGCAAGAAAAAGTGGAATGGCTAAAGGTACTGCTGGTGCAGCTGAGACTGGCAGTAAGTCCGAACAAGGCGCTGCAGGAACAAGTTCTTCTTAAAGGTAAAGTACTACTAAATATTATACTCTTAGGGCATACTCTGTGTAGCGCTTTAAGTAATATTGCATATATCAGTAATTCTGATCAGGTACAAATATAGATGCATATATAGATAGCATCAAGAATCATAGATCTATAATGATATTATTCTATTCTATCACAGTAAAAAGTAAATTAAAATAGAAAACTGAATCGACAGACTTTATCTTATTCCATATTTTGCTTCAAAGACCTATACCACAATCATTCTCATTTACGTGAGCTTTATAGACAAGATATTAATAGAAGCACTATAAGAAAACAGAAGATAATAATATGTCAAAAGAAAAAATAGGTATGAAGCTTGGATATTGGGCTTCTCAAGAACAGTACTCTATGCAAGATTTACTAAGGTTTGTAATTGAGGCTGAAAAGTATGGATTCGATAGTTGCTTGACTAGTGACCATTTTCATCCTTGGTGGCATGATAATGGATATGGCAACTTTACTTGGATTTGGATAGCAGCAGCGGCTGAGCGAACAAAAAAAATGCAATTTATAACAGGCGTGACTGCC
>DASQYF010000313.1:0-3357 GCA_035639375.1 Nitrososphaeraceae archaeon | reverse complement strand
TGTACATCTTTACATTGCTCTATCTTGGAGGTTTCGCTGAAAATCTGTTATCACAGGTTGATTCTGTTGTTCACTTAATATGACGAATTACGGGTGCCTTAACGCCTGCGATCCTGACGTACTATAACTTCGAACGTATGCATAGTTTTTTGAAAGGTGCCTTCCTGCCGCCTCTAGCGTATTGGAAATATCCGCTATGTAGGCAATCCCAAAATTTATTGGTTGATCCATCAACTTGTATAGTAACAATTGGCGCTTTACCTTTAATGGTGATTGCATTTAGTGTTCATATGCGCAGTGTTTTTGCATTAGTTCTTCTTGCTAGATGCCGGATAACACAAGTAAGACAGTCCAGTGTTCTAAACATTGGTGCAAACGATAACTTGATATCTATAATTTATCGATAGCAATCCAGTGATGCTATAGTGATATTTTTACAAGACTAGTAAAAATTTGAAATATACTTTCAATAAATAAGCGCAACTAGGTCCATTCACGTGAGCTTAAATGAAGTATGCTATATAGATAACCTCAGTACTTTATAGTAATTTGAGATATCTAATACAATATTTGCTAGGAGATTAAATTTTATGCTGTTTGCCTTCAAGCAAATCACATGGACTATAATGTTTTCGCATTATCACAATTACTATATAATTTACATAATATTTATATCATAATGCTAAAGAATTGCAAAAAGGGACAATTTACAAAAAAAATATAATAATAATGAAGTTATGAATGTGTAGATAAATAAGATAATTTAATGAATTAGGAATATGTAAACTCTAAATACTCAGTCTTGTTTTTATTATTTGCATTTAAATGAAAAACAAAAAAAGTATTGGAGTCGTAATAGCGATTGCTATACTATTACTATCAATTACTACAACTTTAGGGAATTTTTCACCTGTTTCTTACGCTCAAGTTGAGCAGGAAACAGATCAAACAGGAGCAGCAGCAACAACAACAACAGCAGCAACAACAACAAACGATGATGTTACAGATGATGAAGATAGTGCTGACAAGCAAGTAGTCGAAGCAGCAACACAAGATGAAACAAATGCTAATGATACTGACCAGCAGGAAACAGATCAAACAGGAGCACAAATATCATCTGAGTTAGGAACACCTCAACAAGAAGGAGAAGATGAAATTATTCAAGGAATAGAACAAGGTGCATTAGAACAAGCAGGAGGAGAGAATACTACACAAGCAATAGAACAAGGTGCATTAGAACAAGCAGGAGGTGAGGATGTTACACAAGCAATAGAACAAGGTGCATTAGAAAAAGCTGCCGGTGTTGATGCAATACAACAGATAGATCAAGTTGCAACTCAGATAGCAAACTCATCAACTGAAGCACAGTCAACAGGCGATAGCGAAGAAGCAGGTGCATCGACCATAGAACAAACTATTCAGCAGATTGCTTTACAGACTGCACAGGTTGGAGGAAATGCTGATCAGACTATAACCCAACTCGCTCAACTAGTATCTAGTAATCCAAACGGTCCTGTGGCACAGGCAATACAACAGCTAGCGAAACAATATGCTCAAGGTAACACAGATGAAGTTCGTCAAGCCACCACACAGATAGGTACCCAAATAGCTAAGGGCCAAAATATCCAACAAACGCTGGTTCAAGTAACCAATCAGATAATAAATAACATAAATAATATCAATACAAATATCAATAACTATAATAATGTAAAAATTCATTCTACCTCTCCTACACAGACCAAAGTTATCCAGGAAACCGTCAATACATTAAAGGCTGAAAAACCGCTTGTTAAAGTTCCCAGAATCCATATCGAGTTTGGTAATCACAAAGAGCGTAACTTAGTTTTGCGAGTTCTAAATACCCAAGATGCAAAATATAATATGCCGTTTAGCAAATACGATGGAGCGTTTGTCCTAAATGATAATGAATTTAAGGTGAAGCTTGTAGGTATAGGAAAGATACTGTCCGCGGCAATATCGGAGATGAAAAACAATGGTGATATCGGTCCACGTGAGTTTCTGCAAAAAGATGTTCATAATGGCAAAGTCTTCTTTAATTTAGATGACGTCAATAAAGGGAAGTATCTATTAGATGTATATATTAGACTAACTGATGGATCCATAGGGACTTTTGCCAGGGGCTCAATAACTATTAGGTAGAAGCTCCTCTCTATTTTTACCGCAGCATATAATTATATTTTTTAAACTATCTCGCAACAAGTAAATATCATCAACCAGGATAAAATAGTTGATTTAAGCTGTATAATATATCACTTATTATGGCAATTAGAAAAAATTGTATTCTTAACTAAATTAATACAACATACTAAAACAAATTCCCTTTGTCGTCATTACATGTTTATGGTTCAGTTTGTCCGGAGTCTTTCTATTATATGGCCGGTCGAAGAAAATATTTGTTATTGTTTCAGTTAGATATCATAATAGTCATTATAAAAACCATATATAATCAACGGTTGATATGATGACTATTGATATTAATAATATAATTGACTCTATCATGAGATGAATACGGATAAGCAAATTGGATAAAAACTCCCACTTTCCATAATTATTGTCTAGGTGCATCCATTCAGAGGAAAGCAAAATTAGAAGAGATAATATGGTCGGTATAAGTAACAATAATAGCAAAGACCTGGTCCGTTCATCATGAGCCTAGTCGATTGCAATATATTTTAATGTATCTTGTTCAAACCATAGCCGCTTCATTTTCCCTGCTCAAAGTCATACAGTACTCGTTCAATCTAAATGTACATTATTCAAGTCATTGTATCTATTCGGTTTTCTCTTTGTGAATGTTAGGTCATAGTACTTTTTAATAATCAAATGAAACTGTATTTTCCGTCTGTGTAGCAGTATTTCTTTGACTCTTTAGATTCGCAATTGATCCTTAGAAAAGATAGATTTCCTCTTCCGAAATAGAAAAGTAGAAATTTGCCTAGCCATGAGAGATTATTATGCCTATTACGGACGCAACAAAAAAACAGATAGCTCAACAGCGGAGACTATTTTTTAAAATTTGCTTCAAATGCGGTGGAAAAAATCCTATATCTTCTTCTAGATGTAGAAAATGCCATGGCAATCAAATGAGGTTGAAGAACAGATCCTTGGGAGTAAAAAAATAATTTCAGATTTGTTAATCTATTCTATTTCCACCTTATAATTATAAGAGCAATACAGCCATGGATTAATGTCGTTTGAAAAAAAAGCGCTCCAGCCAAAACTTTAAAGTTATACGTTTATCTAAGACTCTAATTGTATGTAGTACTCGCTAGAAGTATTGCTTCAGTTTTATTTTCAAACTACTGTCTCGTAGTAGTTTATTACTGCGTAAAATTA
>DASQYF010000312.1:0-13310 GCA_035639375.1 Nitrososphaeraceae archaeon | reverse complement strand
TGTCGAAGAGAAGAATTTCATTAACGAACTAATGAAGTCAGGAAAGTTTACAGATGATGAGGCTAAAGCTTTCATCAAAAAGGCAATGCAAAACGGACAGATATATGAAAGAAAGTCTGGCTTTTATGCCAAAGCATAATTTTGGAAATGTAAAATTAAATCTAGTTTTTTATCTTGTTGTATCTATGTAGTATATTGTTTCCACGCTCAGAAAGCAGAGAATGATAATTTCAGGAACTTAGTTATGGGGCAAATCTTTAAACAAAAAGTATGTATAAGTCAGACTAATATTCATAATATTATTTATCAGTATGTAATAATAATATGAAAGACGTTAACATACTAAATTGAGGAATCATTATGAATCATATGTTTCAAGAGCTATCAATAGTGTCTTAATATATAGTTAGGAAACTTGCTAAAATGTATACTTTGTCCCCACAAGGTTAATCCTTCAAATAAAGGCTCTATTTGCTTTTTGCTATCTTTGCAGTGGTATTGAGAAGCAGATTTGTATTATTACAGTGAATTATCCAACTCTTTTGGCCTTCGAACCACATTTAGGACAAGCAGCTTCGTTGTGTTTTGCACCACACGCCATACAATAATAGTTTAAAGACTGATTATTATTGCTTCTATCAAGCATTCTTGCTTTACTGTTAATTCTTTTTATCACTTTTTTTCTTAAATAAAAAATGACTATGAAGAAAGATACTATAGCGAATGGTATAGAAAAAGGAAAGGGTGCATATGATAACACAGCAAATACTATACCTAATGAAATACCAATCCATAACAAATTCTGTGAAAGATATTCTTGACTACTCATTTAGTATTTTTTCTTAAACATAATAAGAGATAAAAGAATATAATAATATAACCTCAAATTCAAAGGATTTTTCTCCGTTATGTATATATTATAAAACCAGTCAAAAATGTCGTCATAGTAGCAAGATATATTCCTGTAGTAGACGTGTACATGTGGAGAAATGCTTATTGGAATAGAAAAATAAGTAAACAGAGCCGCTAGGATGAAAAAACATTACAAAAAGATGTATATTATAGTAATAAAAATAAGTATCCAAAGATCAGTTTACTACTACAAGTTTTAATGCGCATGTACAAGACCAGCATATATACCTGCGTTTAATCTAACTAGAATTATAGACAAGAGGATAAAATCTGGAGTCCGTATACTAATTTTATAGAGACATTAAAGGGGATCAAATATCAAATTCTGATAATGTAGCTAAAACTAGAAGTTGTTGTAGAATAAAGTTAAATCAAGATCATTCAAAAAAGCAATCTTTTCTTTTGAATTTCGATGGCATCATATCAAAATATAATACGCAAGATAAGATTTAATATCAATTAAATAAGTAACTTTTTATCTGTATGCTGAAGGAATGACAAAAATAATAACAGACGCCAAAGTAATGAGCTTGCTCAGTTTACTAGGATACTCTTCACTTTATCCTCCACAGGAACTTGCTTTAGCAAAGGGTCTTCTAGAAGGCAAGAACTTGCTTGTTACCACTCCTACTGCGAGTGGTAAAACACTAATCGCAATGATGGCTGCAATAAAAACAATCGAAAAAGGTCTAAAGGTTATTTATCTTACTCCACTAAGGGCATTAGCTACTGAAAAATACCATGATTTCCTTGCACTTGAGAATATTGATATTACTGGTATAAAAACGAGAGTCAAAGTTAGTAGCAGCGACTATAGTTCGTCCGGAAAGGAAGTAGAGGATGCAGATGTTGTTATTTTAACAAATGAAAAAATGGATTCACTTATGCGACATGGGGCTGAATGGATTTCTCATGTAGGACTCTTTGTGGCTGACGAAGTTCATTTAATTGGAGAGCGAGAACGCGGCCCTACTTTGGAGATGATACTAACCAATATACGTCAACTGTATCCACAATCACAGATTCTTGCATTAAGTGCAACAGTTGCAAATTCTGACGATATTGCCAACTGGCTGGGATGTGAATTAATTAAAAGTAATTGGAGACCAACAAAGTTGATAGAAGGAGTCTACGAGGATGGAAATATTCGGATGAATGATGGCAGTAGATTCAAAATTCTAACTTCTGTTGGTGTTACCTCTGCTGCAATAGATATTGCAGTTGATTCTCTAAAGAATGGTGGACAGGCTTTAATTTTCGCAGACACCCGAAAACGTGCTTTTTCTCTTGCCTCTAAGGCTGCAGAAGCAGTTTATAAGAGTCTTGATAAATCTGCGCAGCAGAGGGCATTTGAGCTTTCTTCTCAGATCCTCAGCAAAGGAGACGATACTGAGCTCACAAGGAATCTTTCCCATCTAGTATCTAAAGGTGTAGGATTCCATCATGCGGGGTTAGGACCCTCAAGTAGAGCAATTGTAGAGGAGTCATTCAAAAAAGGGATAATTAAATTATTAACAGCCACTCCAACACTGGCCGCAGGCGTTAACTTGCCTGCAAGGCGCATAATTCTAGCAAGCATTTTACGCTATGATGCTGAATATGGGATAAATATTCCAATAAGTGTTTTAGAATATAAACAACTTTCTGGTCGAGCAGGTAGACCACAATATGACACCTTTGGAGAAGCAATACTAGTTGCGGAATCAGGAGTTAATGCAGAGGATCTGTATGACCAATATATTCTAGGTCACCCTGAGCCTCTACGCTCGCAGCTGATGAATGACAGAGCAATAAGGGTTCATCTTCTTAGTGCCATTGCAAGAGTCCCTGGAATAAAAAAAAATGAAATCTATCATCTATTTGAAAGTACATTATTTGCAAGGAATTATCAGAAAAATACTGTAGTTTTCAAAGTTGATGCTGCTTTAAATTATCTTGAAGAGGAGTATTTAATAAAAGGTAGGAATGACAGGTACATCGCTACAGACTTTGGAAGAAAAGCAACATTACTATATATTGATCCTTTAACTGCAGTACAATTTAGAAAAGCACTAGGCTCTTTCGATCGTTCAGCGACAAGAAGAAATAATGGCAACAATAAAAGTCACACTTTAGGTTTTCTTCATATAATTACGACCAGTGCAGATTTCTATCCAAAAATATCATTGAGGAAAAAGGATTTTGAGGAATTGAGTTTATTAATTCAGTGCCATAGCAATGAACTCTTTTATCCAATAACCGAATACGATTGCTCAAGGAGTCTATTAGCCCTAAATGAATGGATTGATGAAAGTAGTGACAGGATGATAAGCAATAAGGTTGGAGTCGAACCTGGAGATATGCATAGAATGGTGGAGAATGGTGGCTGGCTAACATATTCCTTATATGAAGTTGCAAAATTGCTTAAACGAGAAGATTTGCTCACAGAAATACACAGTCTTCGGTCACGAATAAAATATGGTGTGAGAGAAGAATTGATTCCGATTGTTGCTCTTGAAGGAATTGGCAGGGTGAGAGCTCGAGCGTTGTATGATGCTGGCCTTACAGATATCAGAAAACTTGCGAAAGTATCAGGTTCAAAACTTGCGGCAATTTCAAAAATCGGACCAACAGTAGCAGCTAAATTAAAAGAGCAATTGAAGACACAGAAATAGGTATATAGATAGATTCCAGTGAAACGATATAACTAATCATATAACTAATTATTCAATTCAATATATCATACAAAACAAACCGTTATAATAAACTGATAGAAATATGATGATTTTCTATAATAGATGCTTGGCCTATTAATATATACTCTTCAATAGCTTATATAATATGCTTGTAAAAGACATCGATCAAGATCACTTAAGATCAAGAATTTTAACTATTATCAATCATTGCATACATAAATGATGTAATATAATAATATCATGTCTATAGAAGGCAACCTTATACTATGGAATTATATAAATCCGCATTATATATTTGGTATTAACAAATGCTAGATCTATCTTTTGGAAATAATATTCTAATATATGGAGTGATCGCTTCGGCTATTTCTTTCTTAGTTACATTAATTGCAACTCCTAAAATGATAAGTTCATTAATAGCACAAGGTAGTGTGGTACAAGATTATCATAAGCCCGGAAGACCTAATGTTCCTAGACCAGCTGGTCCTGTATTGCTTGGCGGGATCGTAGCATCTGAAATTGTTCTTTACTTGTTAACATTGGATATGACAATTATGGCCATAACGTTGAGCACTGTAATCGCATTCATAGTAGGATTTATAGATGATAGGAAAGTTTTGCCAGGTTGGTTCAAACCTGTTGCACTGATAGCAGCTGCAATGCCGCTGATTATTTTTCAAGCACATGGAACCCACTTAAATCTTATATTTGGAAATGTGTTCATTCCACTTTTATACATACTGCTTATATTAGCGATCATTCCAATTGTTGGCAATACTATCAACTCGATCGACGTTCTAAACGGTGTCGTTACTGGATTTGTAATTATTACAATTATGCCGCTTTTAGTGAGTATAGCTATCTTTGGTGACAATGAAGTATTTCTCGCCGCACTTCCTTTGCTGTTTGGAACAATTGCATTGTATGGATATCATAAATTTCCAAGCAAGATATTTGTAGGTGATTCGGGTACTTTAGTAATGGGTTCAATGTATGGGGCAGTTGCAATTGCAGGTAACTCTGAAATTATAGGAGTTATTGCTCTCCTGCCGGCTGTGATGAATTCATTTCTCTTTCTTTCCAGCGTTAAGAAAATTGTCGAACATAGACAAGTTAGACAGCGACCTACTATTATGGGGACTGATTTCAAGTTAGCAGCATCACAAGAAAAGAATGCACCTATAACCTTAGTAAGGCTAATACTAGCAAATGGTCCTCTCTCAGAAAAGGAAATTGGATATTATATATTTAAGTTGGCACTATTTTCTTCATCATTAGCATTCATTTCTATTTTTATACAATATCATTTCCTGTTAGGAGTATACAGATGAGGCTTTTAGGACTTTTGGGATTTATCACAGTAATGTGGATAATGATACTGGCGATCACCGCCTTTCTGATAAATTTCGTAGCTCCTATAGATTTTGTTTTATTTAGAAATGAATTAGATAGGATCCTTGTATCTTTAATGCAAGCGTCTATTGCAATTGTGATTATAGTGATATTGGTATGGGGACTTAACAAAATGAAGAAAATTTATATGCAAAAAAAATTGCAATTGTAAAAAAATCCTATTAATTAATGCATCATAATCCTTTATTTTGTACTGACTTTATAGCTAGAATTGAATAACAATAACATATTGAAATTATCACTATGGATTTACCAGTTTAGTAATTAAGTGATAACAATTGCTACTACTAATCATTTATTGGGAAGATGATCTAATGATGACCTATATAGATCTTATAATTGATGATAGAGCGATGAATATGATAGAAAAAGCAAAATACTAAAACAATAATGTTATAGTCTATAATATTATGACCAATAATAATAAATTACGATTTTTTGAATTTTTCTATCTACCTTTTAATAATGTATCTTTGAAATAATGAGTACCCAAATATGACAATGACTTTCGTGTATTTGGGTGATTTTAATTAATCTTTCTCAGCTGTATAGATTTCTTTGGTCTTTGAATAGCTGCGGTTTTCAACAAGGGTCCAATTTTTTCTACAAACAGTACAATTGATGATCTTATCCTTTGAAGAATATTCAAGCTCATAATGACTACAGCGTATCTCATATTCTCGTTTTAAATTTTCCATCTCTCTAAGAGTATCAATATCTCTGACTGGGTTTTCTGTCAATATAATATGTTGTATATAAAGAATTTTGCTTGCTTATCAATCTTTAATTATGCTATAATATGAGGTTATATCAATACAGTTAGAATATATATCGTGTATTAAAGTTAGTTGCAGGTTATATGGCAAATGAACATGATTAATTCTAAATAGATAGTCTGCACTATGTTTTCCTATCTGCATATAGATAAAATTTTATTTACTACGATGACTTTTTGTTTGCTCTACTATATGATTTGCATTTGAAATAATATATAACTCTATTTTTAAGGAATATAATACACTGAATTGCTCTGCAACTTTATAGACTAGGATTATACCAACATCTGACGAAGTGAGATAACAAAATAGTAATAAAACGTTAGTGTTATAACTAAAAGTATTTAACAACTGATCTAATAAAAGGTTTGTATCTCTATATCGCGACAAGACTATGGTAACACGCGGGCATATTGTAATAATTCTAAGTTCCGCTATAATAACTATAGGAATTCTTCTTACCATAATATCAGGTATAGATGCAACACGACCTTTTCTCACTCAGGATATATTTGCAGCTAATTACAAAATTAATGCTGGAGAATCACAAGTTTCATCAGTTAATACAACTGAGATAGGACCTATTATGTCTATTGTTATAAAAGCCGATCCTCCTCATGTTCCTGTAAGTGCAATAGTTAAAGATCAAAATGGTTTAATTGTTTCAAGATCCATTTTTAGTGATGACTTGGTTTCAAATTTCAAACCCCAAATTAATGGAAAATATGATTTAATAATTACAAATGAAGGAGCTGAACAGATAAAAGCTGATACAATTCTTGGATATCTATCACTATTCGATAAGAATGAAAATCCTAATTTAAGTGCTCTAAGGGATATGTTCACAGGTGTTTCATTAATTATATTAGGAACCCTTGGATTTATTGCAGGGGTTATGGTGATTATTAGAGACAAATCCATAGGTTACAAAGGAAATATGTGTACTATTTGGAAATTGATAACTAGTAAAACTGCACGATATTTCAAGCAAACAATAAACAGAATAATAAGACCTAATTCTCAATCTAACCAAGAGTACTACATTACAGAAAAAAAGAAATTATAGCAATTCGCTAAGATTAATCAAGAGATAATATTATAAGTACTTCATCAGTTTGTAATCATTAAATCTCCTATTTTTATGACCGTGAAATAAATAAAACAATTGACATCATGTAATTAAGTCTTACCAACTTATTTGACTATGTGTCTTTGGATTAAGAGAGATTATAGATCATCTATTAGAATTTTCCAAAATATTTGCTATTTCGCTCAAATTGGCAACCACATATGTCGGTTTTTCAAATTCATTCATTGGCTCCTGTAACTTGAAAAGCGAATTGGTAGTCCTTATAGTTTTCATTCCTAATTTATTTGCTGGACTGATATCTGTGTCGAGTCTATCGCCGACCATGATGCAATTCTCTGGGCTCGTTTTGGCAAGGTTCATTGCCAGACGGAATATTTCTAGATCAGGTTTTCTTATTTTAACTTCTGATGAAAGTAGAATAACTTTAAAGAATCGATCTATTTTAGAATCTTCCAATATCTTTAGAATGTCCGTTGATTGATTTGCTATTATTCCGAGATCATATAGCATTAAGAGAGAACTCAGTGTTTGTTCAGCATCACTAAATAAACAAAAAAAATTTCTTCTTGCTTCTTTTAATTCAGGCTCTAACCTTTTCACAATAATCTTCTCATAGCCCTGCTGGCATATTAATTTGCAAACTTCAATAATTAATTCTTTAACACTGCCATGACCTATCTTGCGATTTCTAATAACATTATCTCTTATTGCCCTATAATTCCTAAAACTAATTCTTGCTCCAAAACCGTTGAGTATTTCAAAGAACCGCTGGTCAAAGTAGTCAATAAAACCCCATTCATTTATTAATGTCTGTCCGAGATCGAAGAAAATACATGGTCTTGTCATATTTATACAAGTTGTCTAAATTGATCAATACAAGGGTTTTGTATGGTCTTAATAATACTGTTGCAATTGTTTATCACTGGTTAATTTTGTATTATTGTCTTATAACGGAGATATCAAATGCAATTATTGTCTGTCAAAAGAATAATACAACAATTGTGATAATTATCCACTGTTAGTAACCATAGGAAGCAACAAATATGTATTCAATACAAATGAAAGAATAGCTGAGAATTGAATTTCATAAATGTTTTTTAAGTTTTATTTTAATGCTAAAGAAGAGATTGCTTAGTTATTCTTGATGTAAGATGTGATCTATATAAGTTAATCTTATACTCATAATAGAAGCATTTTATATAATAAAACAGAAAAAATTTAGAATTAAAAAATGGAGAATATTGTATCCTCAACATTAATTGCCATATTATTTACATCATAGAAATTTGAATCAATTTGTCGATTTGATATTTTAGACACCATCCTGCAACGTATTAGACTAAAAACATAAAATAGTAGGTCTAATTTGAGTACTACTGAATGGCTTTTACTTATGAATATATTGATAGCAGAAGATGAAACGGACATTGCTCTCTTATACAAAATAGCATTAGAAAGGAGAAATCATCAAGTTATAACAACTGAAAACGGTGAAAATTGTCTTAAAGCTTATCATGAAAAATGCCAGTATGTAAGAACAGCAATAGATGCCATTGGACAAACCTTACCATTTGATGTTGTTATCCTTGACCATAAAATGCCGAAGATTAATGGCATGCAGGTAGCAGAAGAAATTCTTGCGATGAATCCACATCAGCGAATAATATTTGCCTCTGCATATGTTAAAGAAACCCTTACAGATTCTATAAGAAAATTAAAACAAGTTGTGGAGCTAATGCAAAAACCCTTTAATTTGAATACATTAATTGATACAGTAGAAGATAAAGAAATTTACTATGAATTAGAAAGATTTAAGGTAGATTTAGATATCATTAGAGCTATTAATCCTACACATGAGCAAATAATAGATCTGTTAAAACGATTAAGGACAATTCAAAAAGGTAGAACATTTTAGTTTCAGCTTTATTGTCTGATATATAGATCCTGCTAATGATTAGTTTCTTAATTAATTACAACAAATATCTATGAGATTCTGCCATTTCCAAAATTTAGTTTATAAGAATTATTATCTTATTTACAGCATAGAAAATATATATTCTATAAACTTATACAAATAATTATAAAGTAGATATTTAAGAAAATAATAATCACTATAAAAATACATATGGGCAGAAGTAAGATAGGAATTTTCTTTTTTATATGCTGAATTTTGATTTGATGGCAAAGACTGTCATTCTCCGAAAGCTTTATGAATTCCAAGAGATAATAATGACATAATTTTGGAGATATAGTTATGTTCAATCGAATAGGGGCAGTTATACTTCTGGTTTCAGATATGAAAAAATCTCTAATATTCTATAGAGATATCCTAGGAATGGAATTAAAGAAAGAATCTGAAGATTGGACAGAATTTGTAAAACATGGAACAACAGTACTAGCTTTACATCCTACGAAAAAAAGGAAAATAACGAAAAATAATAGCATGTTAGTTGGCTTCAACGTTAGTAATCTAGAATCGGTCTGTATTGAACTAGAAAAGAAAGAAGTAAAGTTCTACAAAAAGTTAGCTGAGGAACCATTTGGAAAACATGCTATTATAAAAGATCCTGATGGACATTTAATTTCATTAACAGAGATAATTTCAAAAGAAGAATATAGACAGATACCTTACTATCATGGCTTTGCACCAGCTTGATGTTTATAATTACCTTCAATATGTGCCCGCAGTTTTAATAGTCAAATGATCTTCTATCTAGAAGTTATTTCTTCTTTTATAATCGAGTTGCTTCATTGCCTTTATTGAGCTATCTTTGAATATAGCAGTAGAACATATGATACACTTTAAAGAAGTTGCAACCAATATTTTCATTATAAGACATAATTTGAGAATCTTCTATTGACATAAGAATATTGTCTTGTATTTTAGTATATTACCATTTTTTTCCAGCATTTTGTCGCATATAATAAAAAAGATACTGCTGAGCATAGCCAGAATATTTTCCGAAGTATTTCCTAATAGTTTCTGAAAATGTTATATATTGATCGTAATTTATTTTTTTATTCTTATTCTTATTTTCCTTTTCTTTTCCATTGTAACTTAGAAGCCAACCATAATAGTGGGAGAGTGCTCTTGTAATCCAGACATCTATGGGAAAAGCCTCAAGCTTCTCTAGTGAGAATAATAGTATACAATCAGCAATTTTGTTACCTATGCCATATACTTTCAATAATTCAGTTTTTGCATCCTCATAGCTAGCTTGTATTAGATATTCGATATCTAAGTTTCCATGAGTAATACTCTCTGCGAGCAATTTAACTGCTTTTGCTCGATATCCAAGACCACATGAACACAAATCCGCAATTGTTGCTCTGTTTAGGTCAGTAGCAGTAGGAAATGTATAAAATTCTTTTCCATCAACTACTATTTTTCTACCAAATTTTCTTGAAAGGCTGTTGAGCATTCTGCGAATCATTAGAATATTAGTATTGCTAGCACATACAAAAGAAAACATACACTGATAAGGCTCCTGGCGCATCACACGCAGTCCCGGGTATCTTCTTATTACATTATAAAGAAGAGTATCATTTGAAAAACTAGATAAAATATGTTTGATATCATCATCTAATCTAAAAACATGTTGTTCCCATCCTTTCATATCGGGAAATGAATAAAATTCCATGAATATGTCTTTGTTATTTATATTTTTATTTTGCTCAGAAGCATCTTGTGCATAGGCAGAAAATTTGAGGATATGTTCTCCATATATCCCGTACCATGCATTATCAATTCTTTTCCATAGAAACATCTGTCCACTGTTTATGCTAATCTCTAGATTGATGATGGCCTGGTTGAGCCATAAAGAAGATAAAGGCTGTAACAACTACACATATCCATGTGATGTACTTACTCATATTCTTTATTGAACTTCTTTCGTTTCTTCTTCTATTTTTTTTAAATCTTTCATTAAAATATCAATAGTTTTCGGGATTTCCTTCTTGGCGCAAGAAAAACAAATCTGTTGTAAGGATAATGGATAAGAAAAATACTTTTCACTCAGATTTATATCTCTTTTACAAGATATGCATTTTTTTATTCTATATGGGTCAGTATTTTTTATGATCATTTGTAATAACGAAAAACAGAAAATCATCAAATATATATGATGTTCTATTGAAACTCAAGTATCTGAATTAGTATTGAACCCCTAACTTCGTACCTATAGGAGAGACATGCTATCTAAGTTGCATAAATTATTTTCTACAAGTTATATCCTTATTTGATCTCTATATTGATTCTTGATCAGACCTATGTACGGTCCTTGATAAAGTTCTGCATAGCTTTATGAGAAATTATATTATTGTTCAAAGTATTATATAGCGGTTTTTGGTAAAGGTAGACTGAATGCATTATGAAGACTAATAATTTTGCGATGAAAGATTGGCATCTAGAGCATGTCGAAAAAGTCATACTCCGTTATATAACAGGCATATCTCCTGATGCTTCGTCATTTGAAAAACGTAATTTCAAGAAATATAGTACCATTTCAAATTGTGCTAAACAAATTGAATATGATATAAAACATGGCGTAACTACTGATGAAGTTTTGGCAGTAATGCAAAAAATTAGATATGACAAATCTTTCTCGCAGCTGCGGGCAAATCCAGAGACAATACCAAGACTGGATGAGCTAGAAAGGCAAGTTTGCGCTCCAAAAAAAGTAACGTCTTGGTAATAGATAACTAATATCTTTATACTTTATCGATAATTTTCTTCTTAATATAGATCGTCTTCTACCAGATATTATCATAAAAATAATCAGAATTTATGATGCCGCTCGATGAATTTAATTTATGATATTACAAAAGATGATTATGATAATATGATAATATAATTGGATCAATATATGCAGAGTTTGGTATTTAAAGAAACTGCCTTCTAACTCTTGTTGTGTTTTGACCAGAAATGTAACAATAATTAGTATGAGATAAAATTTATGTTTTCTTGATACAGGCTGTTTCGTTAGAATTATATGTTATGATTTATCTCAAAGAGGAAGAGATAGAGAAAATATTATATATGCTAATTTGATATTAACATGTTTTAGTACACGTCTCGACAATTTGAATACTTCTTAACTCAAGAATAGTCATAATAGCATTTTGAATATCCTGTTTTGATATATAGTCAAAATCCCATGCGTCTATAAAGCTTTGATATTCGTGTTCTAGTATCTTAGCTGTATCTTGGAACCCAACCATCTTCTCAGGAGTATCTGGTGCCTCATAACCTTTCGCGACCATAATTGGACATCTAATGTCTCCAGCTAATGGAATATACCAAGCATGTTTTGCAAATTCATATCGACCAGTTATCATAGCATTATACATACGCATTAATTCATCATTTGATAACTTTTGCATATCAGTAAACCAAGGTTCGCTCTCAAATTTTACGAGAGGTGAGACGTACCCACTCTGCCTGTTTTTCATGTTATTATTTCTAAATATCACTACATTATAGTTATAGTTAAACAGATAAAAATACATTTTCTCTAGTTTAAATATGCTTAAATTCTGAATTATAACAATAAAACACATTTCCAATGTATATTACCTATGTCTTACATAATCTTAGTATCTTCTCTTAGATTGTATCAACATAATAGATATAATTAATGACAAAATTAGAAGTGGAAATCTATCTAATGTAGTATGCACCTAAAAAGTTATTGTATCCAATAATAGGATAATAAGAAATTCGATAATATTCTTAGTTAAATTATTGATTTCTAATTATCAGCGGTTGCTGTTAAATAACTCTAACCGTTAAATAGTCTAATGCATATTCTTGTAATAGTTTGCAAAAAACAACAAGGAGAATAACCGTTTTGGCTTTATCTATGTTTATAGTAATGGCAGTGTCAACTTTAAGCACTTTAAGCTCAGTCAAAGCAGAGACAGGAAAGGGAACTGATGTATTTAAAGTCATTTTGTCTGTATTTGGTATACAGCCTACAACTGGAGATATTGTTACCATAGTTAGTGTAAATGGTGAATCAAAGGTGAAGTTGTTCGATACAACAAATATCGCTGTAAATTCCACTCAAGGTGGAGGTATTCAAGAGTTTGTTGCCACGTTTCCAAATGTAAATGTAAATGTAGGTGATGAATACAAGGCGTGTGCTCTGCTACTGAAAGATCTGAGTCCAGATAATTTGATCTGCAAAACAGGTCTAAATTCACCCGCTAAAAGAGCAGAATATGTTGATTTATCATTAGTAGACACTGGTGACAAAGCTGCATCAGCAGAAACAGATGATGGCGGCGGAGCAGGAGATGACGATGATGGCGGCGGAGCAGGAGATGATGATGATGGCGGCGGAGACAAAGCAGCACCAGTAACTGCCACCCAGACTCCGGAAACATAGTCTACAACACTTTCTTTTTTGTATAATATATAAAATATCATTTTTATTTTGTTAA
>DASQYF010000311.1:0-5755 GCA_035639375.1 Nitrososphaeraceae archaeon | reverse complement strand
TAATGGTGTATGTTCTATTTGTTCACTATCGCTAAACTTTCTCAATAGAGAAGCAAAGTGTTGTAAAACTTTATAGGAGTTAAAAATGAACATCTATACTATGGTTTGACGTAGAACAACTATACTCTCCAATTTATATCGGAAATAAATAAACAGTACAATGTGACATGAAATTTATACGTATTTGCAATCTAACTTAATAGAATGCATGCTTTGCAATAAAAGCATGAAATCATATTACTATAGAGAGAAAGGGGGCAGTGATTATTTAGTGCTAATTGGGATAGTTGGTAGACTTATTGCTGGTCCGATTACCAGCTTATTAAATTATCGCTCTCCTCTAATGATCGCTTCTAGTTATTAATCATTCCAGAACTGATTGTATTCATTTGCGCTGGCATAATGATATATTATGGAAGGTCAAGAAAAAGCAATAATGAGAGGAAATTTCTTAGATGAAATGTTCTATTGTGATAAGTCTTTTTGCTATAGGTTTGATCCAGACATATGGTAGAAGAGAAAAGAAAAGAAGATATCATTAAAGATAATATTGACAAACCATCACCATCGTCATCATCACAATCACTACCAGTATCAAATATTTCTTCAGATAAGAAGAATAAGATTTCTACTTATGCGTGGATGACTTTGGTTATTTTGGGTTCGACTATCTTACTTACTATGTATGGTGAGACTATGCTATTACCTGCTATTCCCGACATAATCACAGAATTTAACATCTCTTACAATACTGCCTCATGGATACTTACCGCATATCTTATTGCTGGCGCTGTTATGACTCCAATAAGCGGAAAGCTGTCAGACATTTATGGAAGGAAGAAAATTGTGTTGATTATAATGCTAATTTATCTCATCGGTATCGTTCTTGGAGGATTATCTTCAAACATAACAATTCTTATTCTTTCAAGAATAATTCAAGGCATTGGTATTTCTATGTTCCCTATAGCATTTGGTATTGTGAGGGATCAATTTCCACCAGAAAAACTTGCGATAGGTGTGGGAACATTTAGCGCTATGTTTGCTGCCGGTTCTGTAGTAGGCTTAGCAATTGGAGGAAGTATAATTCAGAGCTTTGGATGGCGCATGACATTTCTGTCAATAATACCCATTGCTATTCTATTATGGTTTATAATTAAAAGGTTCATCAATGATTCTAATACTGATCAACAACAAGTAATACAATATTCTTCATCAGAACAAAAAAGTACATCTACCGTCAGAGCCTCCTCTGAACAAACGCAGAGTACTGATGTCGATAGTGATAGTAATAGATTAAACAATTTGAAAGATACTGCCATCACCAAATCGATCGACATAAAAGGCGCTATAACTTTAGCTGTTACAATAAGCTCATTTCTAATTGTTCTTTCTTATTTGGAAACAGGTAGTAGCAATGATGGTGGCAACAGACAAGTAGGTCAAGAGAGCACTAGTATTCCAATACATATTATTGTCAGCCTTATTAGTATAGCAATTATTTCATTAATTTCATTTATAGTTATAGAAAAAAGGACAAAATCACCATTGATTGATCTTAAATTGATAACTGATAGAATCATTCTTCCTGCCAATATCTTATTGCTCTTTTCCTTTCTTGCAATGTTCACAGTATATCAAACTATACCTATTCTAGTAAGGAGTCCTTCTATAGCAGGAGGATTCGGAGGAGACGCGATAACTACTGCAAATATTCAGCTTCCGTTTATGATTGTATTTCTATTATTTGCTCCTTCTTCTGGCTTTATAATATCCAAGTTAGGAAATATAAAACCCACGCTTATAGGAACTATAATTAGCACAATAGGTTTTTTTAGCATATTTCTTTTACATTCGACAGAGACTATGTTAGCAGGAACGCTGGCTATAATAGCTACGGGATTATCGTTGTCACAGGTTGGAGGATTTAATATCGTCCTAGAATCTACACCGAAACAGTTCAGCGGAATATCCCTTGGAATGACCGTTCTGCTAAACCTTATTGGAGGAGCTATAGGGCCTGCTATTGCAGGAATATCTATGCAAGCAAATCAAGTATTTGTGAATGGCTCTTTATTTCCCTCTCCAGAATCCTACAATCTGATATTTTTTAGTACTGCTTTGGTTTCAGTGGTATCCGTTATACTTGCATTACTTATAAAGAAAAGAACAGTCTCAGATGCCAAAGGAGCTCTAAAGAAAGAAGTACCTAAAGCTGAAAATAAATAGGCATATGCTATTTAATCGTAGCTATATAATATCTGGGCCAGTATAGAAGTGTCGATAAGTATAGCATCAATATTCCTATGTTTAGACGTTCACATTTGGGAGGCATTGAGCATTCTAATTCTTTATGGTGTAAAGTACAATAGATTTGGCATGATTATGCGATCCTTTGAATAATGCGAGTTTCGTCCATTGATTTTTTAACGAAAAAATGGAGAAATTAAAAATACTATATGGATTATCTTTATGGCACCTGATCAACCAATTGAATTGATTTTGTATTTAAATTAACCTTGTTAAGCTTAGTTTAAGTACTAATATTGTGTCTGAATGTATCGAATATCATGGTGCTATTTTTTAAAAGAAATAAAAAGGAAAAAGAAAATAATAAGAATAATAGAATTGTCACCTGCAAGCATTGTGAGATGCAATTTGAAGATAAAGAACGACTGAAAGTGCACTCCAGAAAAGCTCACACTGGAAGGGGCGAGAGGAAAAAGAAGGACCATGGATTCTGAAACACCAATTCCTAAAGCAGCGAAAGGTCAATCCTAACGTATTGAAGAGATGAATTTGAATTAGATTATTATTATTAATATACGTCTTACATGCATGCCTTTAACAGCCTTCTCTCAGGACAAATAATAAATCTTGTCATACTATCTTTTACTTTTGCTACTTATGCATTTTCATAGTTTTGGCGCTCTTCAATTTGCAATTCTAGATACGTCTCCTAACATAAGGCTATGAGAAGATCAATAAAATACTTTTTGAAATATGTAACTTGTTATTATGTTATGCATTATAAAGTTAAGGGTTGTGAATAGAACAACATTTTTATCAAGGTGCCCTATTACTTTTTGATTTTTATAATGTTGGTTAACTATGTTAATCATTGCCTAAATATCATCTATTGTCTATGTGATAAGAATAAGAGATGGGCTTTGACAATAATGATGTAAGATTCAAGACATCACGACGCGATTTCCTTAGCCTAGTCGATGTATTTATAGACAGAGTGTTTCAGATAAGGAAAACTTTTCTAAGGGTTTCTCTTTCGGCTGTAATATTAGCACCTCTAGCAATAGCACTTTCAACCTTCTTATTATTGCATCCTTCATTCTTTGCTGTCCTAGAAATAGAAAATGAATTTGGACTCGTTCTCAGTCTGCTGTTAGGTGCAGTCATTATTATTTCATCTATATGGCTGATAACTGGAATTAGACAATATTTTTTAATAAATTCTTGGAAAAAACGGTATAATGAATATTTAAAGCAAAAGCAAGAAATGGATAGAATTATTGCATCACAATATGGTTCATAGCAGCACGACTAAAAAATGCTCCTTTATGTCGTCTTCTTCTTTTGTTCTTTATTCTTCTTCAACATTACGACGTGTATTCTACTAGGTAATATTCCTTGTATGGCTCTCTGAAATATTTCCAGGAAAGTCTATCCTATCTTTATAAATTGTAATTGTAACAGCTCTTTTTCCGAATTGCGTTTCATCATTGCTTATTAATCCATATGACTCCAAATCTTCAATGACTAGTTTGTGTTTTTTACATCAAGCTATAAAGTATTACTAACGCTGTCTGGTTTAATTCATTATATTTTTGTAGCTTTAATACTATCTTCTTGGTGTTATAGATGCTGTCTGATTATGACTCTGCAGAGCCAGAGAAGTTGGCGGCTATATCCATTTTAAAGTTGGAAGTACAATCAAGTTAAATCAGGATATTTTATAATGTCATAATTAATCATCTGACATAATAATATCTTGGAGGTCTCCAACTCCTGCCGATCATTCTTATCGCAAAGAATGTATCTTAATTCCGTTTCATGCTTTCAAGATCTGATTCGATTCTCTTTATTACTCCAGTACTAACTAACTATTTCTTTGCGTGCTATTTTGGTATTAGTGCTGGTGGTGTTACTATTAGACGGAACTTTGAGTTTTCTACGAAATCTCCGCTAGTCCCACCAGCAACCGCATCTACACTTATAAGAACATCTATTGGCCCACCTTTATCAAATTTTACTATTTGGGTGCCGTTCCCATTTGGAGCTTTTTGATCCTTAACATCTTTAAGAACAGTCCCATTTGAGTCTGTTACGACAAAACTATAGCTAACATCTTTAACTATAGATTGCGAATTATCCATGAAAAGTATGCCAAATTTTGTATCATTACCAGTTTCTATTGATTTTGGCTCCCAGGATAATTTTATAAAATATGTTCCACGCGCTGTTTGTAAGGTTAAGGGTGGGTTTGGAATCTGTATTTGTGTTTTAGGTGCTGTAGGCTGTCCTTGACCTATTGCTAAAAGATCAAATGTATACTGAATAGGTGCAATCCCTGTTGTTACATCTGCAAAGGTTTGTGCTTTAACCGGATAAGGAAGATCCTTGTTTATCCAAATATGATTATCGACTCCCTTATGCCAGGTAATTACCTTGGTATCAAATGTGCCAGCTGGTACTGTCACCTTTGCTGTTCCGCTTGGCGCAATTGCTGAACCTCCTATAGCTGCAATTTTACCCCAATAGGCAGCGCTCAATGACTGTCCAGGTTTTGGGACAAAGGCGGCAAGCCATTGTAGCGAATTGGCATAAGCATTCCTATAAGGCGACAATTCTTTTGGGATAGCAGACGTACCCAAGGCAGTTAAATCTAGAGCACTCAGTCTAAAGGTGCCAGAAATAACCTTTCCCTGATCGACAACAAACACTGGAGCAATCCAATTTCCAGTTTTATCTTGCTGTTTAAACCAAATCGTCATTTCAAAAGGTTGGCCCTCATTAGTGTCGTGTTCACTAATTTTGTATGTGACATACATATTTGGCTTTGCACCTTTGCCCAGGAACCAATTATTGTCATCTGCAGCATAAGCTTTTTTTATCCAACGTAAATCAGTTATAGTACTAGTCATAATTGCTGTAATAATTAACGCCGCTACGATAGCAATAGAAAAGGAATGTCTACTCTTTTTCCTAATAGCCTCAATCCTATTTGTTGTCAATTTAGTATGCATCGCCGCATATTGGTACAGTATTTATGGGCTCTATGATCCTGTTGCTATTTAGATTCATTTCGCGTGAAAATTTTCGAAGAATTCCACTGTTAAAAATAAAAGCGAAGCGTCGTACTAACGATCTCATAATATCTATTATCGGCTTTGTATTCTTAAACATCGCTTAACTTTGTTAACTTCTCAACTTTCCTCTGAGTATGATAGATATCAAATAATAATAATAATACTCGCTAATTTTCCATCTTTGGCGCTGCTTCTGCTCCTGCAGCTGATGCTGCTATTGCTTATTTTGTCACAGCTCCGGTGCTGAATGTTCGTTGCTAATTGAGTGATTCTATTCTATTTCTCTTAGAAATCTCTACCATCTGCCGATAGATGTCGGGAAAATCGAGTGTTATTAACTCCCTTTTATACTTAGCAATAAATATTATTAATATAGATATTTATAGTTATTAATTATTATATCATCCTATGAATAAATTTAGTAATTTAGTAAT
>DASQYF010000310.1:0-2590 GCA_035639375.1 Nitrososphaeraceae archaeon | reverse complement strand
ATATTGTATTGACTTAATGAAGTTCTAAGTTACAGGAAATTATTGATACTGATAATACAAAAAATACCAGCAAGATCGACACTCAGCTAATTACAAAGATTGATTGAAAGCAACAAAGGAAAAGGATAGATAGATTGCTCATCTCACCTCCTCCTAATCCATAGTAAATTATAATTATTATAATGGCAATGACTTGCTCTTCTTCTTCTTCTGCAGAACATCGGTTATATTAAGAAGGAGAAGGATCAGTACAATAAATAATTGTATAAAATGCAGAAGTAATTTACCACATGTGGTTAAGGGTTAATTGTTGTCTTGAACTAGGATTATTATATTTTTCTCTGTCGATTTAAATGTCGACAATAATAAAAGTAAATCAAAAATATATTACATATCTATTTGTTTTAAAATTGTTTAAATTTAACTTTATTGTATTTAGTCATATTGGAAGTCCAAAATGGCAGAAGCTGCAATTCTCGTGTTCATGTTCATGCTTATAAGAATGGCAAAACGATGGAGGATTGCAGACAACAAGCAAAAAAAACTACAGAATTACTATCAGAAGAAATATCAAATAGAGGCGAGGTTTCCTGGACAAGAATATTAGAAGTAACAGATTATGATGAATTAATTTACAAATTAACTTTAAAATATCTACGACAAAAAGGATATGATATTGGCAATAATAAAATTCCAAGAGTTAAGTAACGTTTTATCTGATATAATAGAATAATAATAATAATAATAAAGAAACTTCTTTAATTGTAAATATTTAAATTTTTATATACATTATAAAATTGTATCTTTTATTCAAGTCAGATAGTCTAGTGACTTAACAAAAACATCTCTATACTTCCTTATTCAGTTGTACTTGGATTTTATTTCGTGAATCAAAGCAAGTAATAGGATATAACAGAAAGTAATAATGTGCAATACTGCTGTTTCTGTACGGAATCATTGTCTTGATTTTGCTTTAGTTTCGAGTCAGTATTTCTAATATCGAATATCTAATATTGCATATATATATTAGATAATGATCAATGACTATGAAAATTAAATATACCTTTGTTGATGATAGTAAAGAAGAGAAAAAGTCACCATTTACTCTTAATGATATAGCACCACGCTGGGCCAAAAGATTAGAACAAAAGAAGCTGCCAGTTCCGTTATCCTTAACATGGTTAAAGTGGTATTTTGAACTTGATTCTCCTTCTAAATGTATAGTTGGAGAAGCATATGGTTATTCAGCATTATATGAAAAAAGGTGTAAAGAATGTGATAAACTTGGTTGGCAATTTGGACACTCTTTTCTGATACACTCAAGATCAGGACTACAGAGAGACGTCAAGATATTTGTCGAACATTGGAATGAAAAACATAATATATATACACACACAGACAGGCAGACAGATAGAGTTACAGTACTGCCATAGAGAATCAAAGATTATTAACTCAGAATTAATCTATTCAAAATAAATAATAATAGTGATTCCCAATATTGTATCAAATTTAAATTGTTAAGACAAGTTAATTTTAACATTTCCAAGCTATAATGAATAAGCATTAAGATCCTTTCATTAGTGTGAAATCATTGTTCCTGTAACCATATCTGTGGTATAAAGTAGTTAGGAAATAGAAACTCATCCATAAAGTATAAGATACTATGACATGAAACTTATCGATTAAGGTGTTGACAAGAAATCCTGCACTTATAAACAAACTGAACAGGTATAATTCATTCGATAGGATTTAGCTCTTACTTCTGAAAAGAAATTCTTATGACGATGTCTTTATAAGTAACAATTAATGGTTGAAGTTGGTATAGCCGAATATTTCAGCATCGGAGAAGCACTTGGAATAATTGGTACGATGTTTATAGTTCTGTACTTTTCAAGAAAACAAATGCAGGCTCTATCCATAGATATTGAAACAAAAGTTCTCAATGATTTGGATGAAAAAATACATGGGCTTACTCAGATGGCAGTTGAGCGACCAAAGCTAATAAAGTTAGTAAGCAATGTTGAATCAGACTGGTCAGCAGAGGTGGCATACACTTATCATATTTTGTACACCTTTGCACATGTTTTTCATATGCGCCAAAGAAAGGTAGTAAGCGACAACGAATGGACTGGATGGTTGCGGTTGATGAGAAGTGCTTTTGAGCAAGGCAAGATAAGCGAATACTGGAAAAGCAATCTAGAACTAGAGAATTGGTTTGATCCTGCATTCCAGGAATTCATCAATAAAGAATTAACTCCTGTGGTTAAAAAATAATTGTAAGATTAACTACAACATCAATATTGGAGTAAGCGGACTTTTTTATTCTTGTTATTGGTACTACTACTCACTCACATTGGTATATAATAAGTAATGATATCGATTTAGTTCTAGTATTATAATCACGAAGAATGCTATTTCAGTCCAAGGATCATCATAATTTTTGTTGTTGTTATTAATGCTATTGTTACTATAATATAGTAATCACATCACAATTATAATTATTGGTAGGTTATAATTTTGTTAACCACATATGTATCTAAATAGACACAAACAATATCAGCGAAGAAAGCTGGAGTATAAACTAATGGAA
>DASQYF010000309.1:0-8895 GCA_035639375.1 Nitrososphaeraceae archaeon | reverse complement strand
TTAGCAATTCTTCCAATCACTAGAGCAGCGGATGCATTTAAAACAACTATATCTTCTTTCTCTTGGGTCGCCACCCCCAATAAAACTTGAAGGGTATCTCGAAGTGATTGTTCTTTAGAATTAACCATGATCTGGTTTTGTTTTGCAACATGCATATTCAGCATCATTGGATGAAGTCTGATTCGCTTGATTTGATTATCGTTAATCCATAAAATATCGTTTTCGCAAGTATTGGATAGTTCATCAAGACCGTCTAGAGCATGAACTACCATTATATCATTCAAACCAGTATTCTGCATAGCGCGGGCGACAGGCTCCAATAAGTCTGTTCCATAAACTCCTATAATTTGTCCTGTTAAATTAGTACAAGGATTACTTAAAGGGCCGGCAATATTGAATATCGTCCTTATACCTATTATATTCCTAGCCGGCGCAACTCTTCGCAGACCTGGATGAAAGTTAGGAGCATATAGAAAACCAATACCAAAATTTTCTATAGCAGTACATACTTTTTGAAGAGGCGATTGCAAATCAAAGCCAATAGACTCCAAAAAATCTGCACTACCACAAAATCCTGAGACCGAACGATTTCCATGCTTTGCTATCGTGATACCTGCTGCGCTAGCTACTATGGCAGCTGCGGTGCTTATGTTAAATGATTTTATTGCATCTCCTCCGGTGCCACAGATATCAACTAGAGGACCAGTTATCTTGGGCGAAATTCTTATTGCATGTTGCCTTATTGTTTGAAGAATAGCTCTGATTTCTTCAGGCTTTTCACCTT
The DNA here is from genome assembly GCA_035639375.1 of Nitrososphaeraceae archaeon. GTDB lineage: Archaea > Thermoproteota > Nitrososphaeria > Nitrososphaerales > Nitrososphaeraceae > JAJNBK01. Next base: position 8,111 of record DASQYF010000309.1, on the reverse strand, counting down.
TCATAGAGAGGGCAACTAGGAAAGCAGCGATAGCAGCTTCAGAAAGTTTACCTTCAAGAATGGAACCGACAGTTTGATAAATTTCTTCTTCGGACAAGCTCGACCTTGAAACCAGTTTTCTAAGTACAGGCCGAATGTCAAAATTATCACTAGTCATCTCTTAGCGATAGAAATAAAATTATAAAGTATTTTTTTACCTTCTTTTGTCAACACTGATTCTGGATGAAATTGCACCCCTTCGACCGGATATTGCCTATGTCTAACTCCCATTATTTCGCCATCGTCCAGTGCCCAAGCAGTCACTTTAAGACAATTAGGAATAGTTGTCGAGTCAGCTACTAACGAATGATAACGAGTAGCTTTAAAGGGATTAGCTATGTTTTCGAATAGGCGATCGGACTTATATTTAATGTAACTTGTTTTTCCGTGCCTAACTATCTTAGCATTTATCACTCTTCCACCAAATGCATCCACTATTCCCTGATGACCTAGGCATACGCCAAGAATAGGGATCTTTGAGCCAAAATGAGTTATAATACCAGAACACACTCCAAAATATTTTCGATCAGCAGGATGGCCTGGTCCTGGAGATATAACTATAGCGTCTGGATCCAATCTCTCGATAGATTTAAGCGTAACCTTATCATTTCTCATTACACTAGGTTCAGCTCTTAGCTCACCGAAAATTTGAGCCAGATTATACACAAAAGAGTCATAATTATCTATAATGAGAATTTTCATATGATACCATCATCGTTTTATTTATCATTCACATTGAAAGGGAATTTATACTTTCCAAATAATAAAAGTAAGGAATAACCATTTGGCGGCTTTTATATATAAAAATCTGTAACATATAGTTGTTTGTTATAATACTTCTTTGAATAGGAGCTGCATAGAAGTACTTCGAAGATTTATGATATCAACCTGTTTATCAGATCTATAACGCTAAGAACATGTTCTCATAGTTGTAATCTTCGATCGTCATAAATATTAAAATTAGGTTGTAAATGTTTTACATTCAATTACATTTAGGGATATATATTGGCTAAGATATTTGTAAACGGCTACGGCAATATTGGCCGTCGGCTCGCCTCAGCGCTTTCCCAGGACAAAGAGATTCAATTTATTGGAATAGCGAAGTATACAGCAGACGATAAAATCAGGGAAGCTTTAGAAAACCGGTTTGGTGTTTACGTTCCTGAAAATATAATGAATAAGTTCACAGAAAAAAAATATGATATTGCCGGCACCTTGAAAGAAGCTATTGCGGAAAGCGATTTAATAATTGACGCTGCTAAGGAAGGCGCTGGATACGATAATAAGAAAAATCTATACGAGCCCATGGAAAAGATGGCTATTTTTCAGGGTGGTGAAGATAGGCATGGCGACCGATCCGTAGCTGAAATGATTCATAATTCAAGAGTAAATTATGATAAGGCGTTAGGTAGAAGGTATGTAATTCAAGGAAGCTGCAATGTTTCTGGAATGGGAAGAATTATGCAGCCATTAATAGAGAATTTTGGCGAAGAAATCAGAAGGTTCGATGTTTCTCTTATTCGAAGATGGGCCGACCTTGAAGATTCAAAAGAGGTAAGAGATTCCATTGAGTGGGATAAAGATCCTCACCATCAAGATGACGTCAAAGATTTTATTCCTTCGGTCAATATGTATGTAGATGCATTTAAAGTTCCCTCTAGGATGATGCATATACACCATATGTTGATACATTTTAAAGATAAGGCTCCCTCTAAGGACGTAGTAACCGAGACATTTAGGAAAGAATTTGGGATTGCTATATTGAACTCAGCTAAAGGGACAGCAGACGTTAGAAAAAAAGCTTTCCAACTAGGCTTTCAACATGGGGATACAAATATGATTCATATTCATAAAGAGGTACTCAAGGTTCAAGACAATATTCTGAAGATTTCATATTCGGATGATCAAACCGGGATGGTGATACCGGAGAACTATATGTTAATTCAATCAATGATTCATAGACGTAGCCGAGACGATGCGATCAGAAAGACAGATAATTTATTTGAAATTACGAATAAAAGAAAACTTTTAGAGGAAGAATTCAAGTAAAATATTAAGAACCAAAATAAAATCCTTCCAATGTTCCAATTATAGTTTGGATTTTATTTGGTAAATTGCAATATAAAGTTCAATCTGGAAAACGGCAACTAATTCAGAAGCTTTAATTAAAGGAAATTGCACGATGTTTTAGGCAGTGAGAATAATTGGGTGATTTACGAAAGGATTATGTTCTTGACAAATTTGTGATTGTACCCAAACCCACAGATGAAACAATACTAGAGAAAAAATCTTTGTACGAAAGGTGTCCGTATTGTCCGGGCAATGAGCATATGACAGAGCCCGCGTTGATTTCTTTAGTTGCAAAAGATGGAATGCTTCAACGTTTGTCTGACAGTGAAGAAAATATTGTTGGAGATTGGTGTGTTAGGGTCTTTCAAAGCAGCACTCCTGCTGTATCAAACAATTCTTCCACGATATATACAGACAAGCCTCTTTACAGTGAACCAGCATACGGATATCATCAAGTCATTGTTGCTTCACCTCACCATGATCAAAAGTTATCTAAGATATCAGTGGATCAATGGGCAAATGTCTTGCTAGTTATTCAAGATAGGGTTAGATGGTTATACAGCCAAAAAAGCGTAACTTATGTTTGTATATTTGTCAATAGCGGAGATATGGCAGGGACTCCCTACGATCATCCTCATCTAAATGTAGTAACTTTCTCTGCAATACCTCCAACAATCGAATTAGAAGCAGAAGCTTCTCACAAGTATATGAATGAAAATGGAATTTGTCCTGGCTGCAATATAATTTCTACAGAATCGAGCGGTCCGAGGCAAATTTTAGATACTGAGAGCTTCCTTTCATTCTCTCCATGGGCACCTACTTATCCGTATGAATTCTGGATATATCCAAAGCGACACACTACTACATTCTCAAAAATAACTCAAAAAGAAATAAACGATCTAGCGTTAATGCTTCGCGCCACTTTAGGAGGAATGTCCAAAGCGCTCAAAGATGCTCCGTTTAACCTAGTTTTTCATTTAGCTCCAGAAAAGAAGAATAGTCGCCAGATTCATTGGCATATAGAAGTTTATCCACAACTAGATATGTGGTCAGGATTAGAGAGAGGTTTTGGAGTTTATATTAATAATGTACTACCAGAAAAATCAGCAGAAGTTTTAGGTTCTTCATGTAGAAAGGAGTTGGCCGGACTTGTTGGGATTATATAGGAACAATACAACTAATTAACAAAAGGAAAGTAAATGCCAAAGTTAGAAACCTGGGTTGCATTTGGATCACTAGGAATGGGCGTTATGTTTGTAGCGCTGATGTTATCGTTTTTTAACTTTCTAATAGGGCCGGAAGGTAATGGGCCTGATATTTATGTCGATCCAACAGGAGTATTTGTTCAATTGATTTCAATAGCAGGAGCCCCGAGTTTAATTCTTGCGGGGACTGTCTTTGGACTTAGTAGATCTTATGGCGCTGTTCATGCAGCAATCATTTTGATAATAACAGGAATAATTTTGGTAGTAGGCATGATAATCGCTGCTTTGATGTTAATTCCTAAAATCGAAGAACAATTCACTGTAAGTGGATTCGATTCAATTCCTTATGTTTTCATAGTCGGCGGTACAGCTATTGCAGTTCTTGGAAGCTATTTACTTAGAAAATCAAAGAACTATCAAAATTTAAAAGATGAAATTCATTGAATAAGAAACAAAACCAACTAGACATCAATTTATCGAGAAATTTACTTCCAATCAAAATATCAAAGGAATTGCTAAATGATATCTTTAGTTCGGCTAAATCACAAAATAGCCCTATCTTATCCATTGTCATCGGAACCAAACCTGATTTTTATAAACAAGCACCAATTGTAGTTGAGGCAATAAAACAGAAAGTACCTGTATTTGTTATAGATACTGGTCAGCATTTTGATGACGTGTTGGGTTTTGGTATAAAAGAATTCAATCTAGAAGATACCGTTGGCTGCAATTTGCAAATTCGTGGGGATCTGATGGAAAAAGCAAGCGAACTTATTCTTAAATTCGGATCATTTGGAAGATATTGTGTAGATCAATTCGGAATTGATTCGCAATTACTTCCAGTGGTTCATGGAGATACTCTAGTTGCGGGTATCGCTCCTTTGGCTTGGGTTTTCGGTATGGGACAAAAGGTTGGACAGAATGAGGCGGGCTTGAGATCGATGAGTCCAGAGGTAATGAAACACTTAAAAATACATCAAGATCCCACTAAAAGTGTCGTTGAACAATTTATTGCTGATCAATTTCAGGGTAAATGGTTTCTAGCAAGGGAAGAACCATTTCCAGAACAAATCGATACCTGGATTTGTTCAGCAGGAACAAAATATTTTTTTGCACCAACACAGCTCAATAAAGATAATCTTGTCCGGGAAGGGTATCCTGAAGAACTAATATACGTAGTGGGTAATTCAGTAGTAGATGCAATCGATATAAAACGTAAACAAAAATCTCCGGAAAGTGTATTCGACATTTATCCAAAATTAGAGAATGGCGAATGGATAAGAATGGATATTCACAGGCGCGAGAATCTCACTCATCATAGGTTTACTTCTATCGTTAATGGACTTACCAATCTCGTAGAAAAGACAGAACACAAAGTTGTTCTCGTAATGCTCAATGCTACTGCCTCGGCTTTGAAGGCATATAATTTAGAAGACAAGTTACATAATCTTTCTGTAGATTTCCCTGATAAGTTTGTTATTACTCCATTGTGGAGGGAGTATGCACATGTCATTGAATTTCTTGATAGCGGACACTGTTGGGCCGAGATGACTGACTCAGGTTCTATGCAGGAAGAGTTGCAATACTTTCCAGATGTGTTATCCTTGACCGTTCGATTAAATACAGATAGACCAGAAACAATATTTGAAGCAAAGAGTAATATCCTTATTCCGCCTGTAAATCCTGCTTGGATAACATCCATCGTTAGAGAAGCATTTGACAAGAATGAGGATTTGGGCTTGAATTTAAAAAATAAAACACCCATTTACGGAAAACCTGGTGACGTATCAAGGAATATTATGAGTATTATCAAGAAAGAATTTGAAAATGGCAATGCAAACTTTTATCCTTGGCTACATCAGAGGATTAATCTCTGGAAAGAAAAGAATGGACTAGATTATCTATAAGACAATTGGTAAAATCGCTACTTGCTTTTCTTGTTACTAAATTGCATTATTAAAATGGATTATTGTTAGATATCCTGTTGTAAAATGATGTCATTCATAGGCTCAAAATAAGGATCAATCTACTCATAAAATACAAAAGTAACAGATCATCTCAATATATAGAAGATGAGAGAATCGCAGGATGCTCTTATATCTTACCTAATTTTCTAACATATTTTTTGTATACCTCGAGATAAGATTTCTTATCGCCTATATCAATAAATCCTGATGAAGCTATTCTGAATCCCTTTATGATGCTCTTTTGTTCAAGTGCTTTCCTTACGGCATCGTCCATCCCAAATGCGCTCAATGGCGGAATGATATTAAGGAAAGCCGGCTCAATAACATAGCATCCAATATTGATTAAACCTCTGACCTCCGGTTTTTCTCTCCAACCTGTAATTCTATCTTCTTTTCCGTTAACGTCTATGAAACCGTACTTTAGATTCGTTTTATAAGGTAACAATGCCATAGAAACTAATGCTTTAGATTCTTTGTGTTCATTTATCATCTTTTCAAGATTGAATTCGTAAATTGAATCTCCATACAAACATACAAAAGTCTCATCTAACAACTTTTCTGCACTTTTCAACTGTCCTGCTGTTGCTAGAGGTCTTTCTGACCTAGCGTATTGTATCTTGATTCCAAATCTAACTCCATCCTCAAAATAGTCTTCTATTATCCTGTGTAGATAACTCACACAAATAATTATTTGATCTATGCCATTACTATCCTGTTTTAGCCATTCAATTATGTGTTCAAGAAGTGGTTTATTTCCTATGGGCAACATAGGCTTAGGAATGAAAAAGGTATATGGTTGTAATCTGGTTCCTAGTCCGCCAGCAAGAATTACTGCTTTCATATATCAACCGTCATTTTATTGGCCACTATTATATAAGTTAGAATCATTACAACTTAATAATGCTTCAATATCTTTTTTATTTTAGTTAAAACTTCCTTTGGTTCCTCTCCAAATACCATGATCATGGGCTCTTTACCGAAGTCGCCATTGTGATAAACGATGTCAGCAATAGGATTCATCAACAGGGCAGACTTAATACCCCAGAAAATTGTCCGACCTTCTTTTTTCTTCAGATATATTGGTTCATTAGTTCTTTGATATTCGCAAATTTCAAATAAACGTTTAGTGATTTTTAACAATTTTTTGTCATATTTTATGTTCATAGCACATCTCATGGCGCGGTTGATAGTCATGTACGCCAATACTGCAGAAGCAACGTGCCTTGACGCCCCGAATTCTATATTTGAAACAGCTTTAGCAATTTTATCAATTCTAACTATCCTGCCTTTTACTCCTGCAATATCCCAAATATCAACGGCGTCTGGTAGAGCAAATGCCATATTAGATTGTGTTTCTGGTATCAATTCTGCGATTCCATTCATTGCCTCGATTTGAAGAGTTGCACGTTGTAGCTCTTTTAGTACATTAAATCTACTCGCATCTTCATATAAATTAGATATGGGATTAGTCACTACTAGACCTTTTCCCAATTTTAAGGCGTTTTCAATAGACCTATGAACATACTGATTTGCAATCTTACATGCATCGATCAATTCGAAACCCTTTGCTAAGAAGGCTGTGATACAAGCTGAAAAGTTACATCCAGACCCATGAGATTCTTTAATCGCTATCCTCAGATTAGTTAGCTTGTATATGCGCTCATTGTTATGGAATAAAATATCTGTGACCTTGTCTCTACTTGAATGTCCTCCTTTTATTATAACATTCTTTACGCCGAGATCTTTTATTTTTCTTGCAGCTTCGATTGCATCTCCTTCAGATTTTATTTGCATGCCAGCTAATCTCTCTGCTTCCATCAGGTTTGGTGTGATTAGAGTTGCAATGGGAACTAATTTGGAAATAAATGACTCAAAAGCATTGTCTAATATTAATTTCGAACCGCTTCCCGCTGCAAAAACTGGATCTAACACAATAGGAACTTTTGAGGACTTTAATGAAGAGTGAATAGACTGAATGATTTCCCTTGTGTGCACCATCCCTATTTTTATTGAATCTGGAGGAATATCTGATATAACAGATTGAATTTGTTTTCTAATCATGTATTCGGGCAGCTCGAATATACTGGAAACCTCCAGAGTATTTTGAGCAGTTATAGCGGTAATAGCAGTACAACCATATATACCAAGAGCAGAAAAGGTCTTAAGATCGGCTTGGATGCCTGCTCCTGCGCCTGAGTCGCTTCCTGCAATTGACAATGCTACTCTTAGCATAATAGAGATAGGCTATACATTCAGGTCTATTCAGTTTATCGGACAAAGGCAAATGATATTTGTTTGTCACAGCTTTGATACACGGACTTTCTTTGTTCTATATTCGCTTCAAAGTCTATTTTTTACAGAAACAATAGGATGTCTTGCAATCAGTCTGATATATCCTTGATTTTATAGTAATTATTATGCTTGTATTTAAAGCAAACCAATATACTATTATTGATATTAGGATTTAATTGACAGGTAGAACGATGAAGCGAAAATCCCCTAATGCCAAGGCATTGTACGTCGATTAAAGTGATTTCTCTTATGAATGACTATTGATACTAAGGCATGGAAAAATACTGGCTGCAAAAAGTCAAATACAATTATTCAAAAAAGTAGGGAAATGGAATCTGCATTAGCGGTAAAAGTAGCTGTATTAGCCGTATTCTGTTTTCGCTTAATGTCTTATCCGTCGATTTAGTGTTATTATTATTATAAATTAATGATTATTCCGGCTATATCTCTAAATAAGACACATTTTTTAATTTCTCGAATCTCAGGATATAGCATCTAGAGGTTCTCAAAACGATTAAAAGGACCACAGATTATATAG
>DASQYF010000308.1:0-26489 GCA_035639375.1 Nitrososphaeraceae archaeon | reverse complement strand
CCATCCTTTATTCCAATGTCAGCTTTAACTATTCCTAGCACCGGATCCATGATAACCGCATTTGTAATTACATAATCAAGAGCACCATCTGCATTTGTGACACCAGAAGCTTGCGCTAACCCATCTCTTATTGTCTTTCCTCCACCAAACACAACTTCGTCTCCTGGTGTTATAAGATCTTTTTCTACTTCTATCATTAATTCCGAATCTCCAAGTCTGATTTTGTCTCCAGAAGACGGACCATATAGATCCGTGTACTGCTTACGAGTTAATTTTAGAACCATTTCTTATTCTCTCCTTCTATACTCCTCTAAATCCAATGGTTCTGGCCTTCTCAAGTGAACTATTCTTTACTATTGATGATTTCAGGCTACCCATCGTTAGGCTATTAAACCCATATACAATACGTTTGCCTCCTATTTCACATAATTCTACCTCCTTTGAATCTCCAGGTTCAAATCTTACTGAAGTGCCTGATGGAATATTCAATCGAAATCCATATGCTTTTTCACGTGGAAAATCAAGTGCTCTATTTACTTCAAAGAAGTGTGTATGAGAGCCAATCTGACATGGTCTATCACCAGTATTCTTTACAGTAATATTGACAGTTTTTTTATTTCCATTACAAGTAATAGGATTTGCTGATAGTGTATATTCTCCTGGTATCATTGTTCTATTAACAACCTCCTTCTTCCCAATTTTTTTTTAATTTGAGACTTTGATTTTTTAATTACCATTTTTTATCACCTATTGAACAGGATCATGCACCGTTACTAATTTAGTGCCATCAGGAAATGTAGCCTCTACTTGAACTGTATGTATCATTTCTGATATACCATCCATAACATCGCCTCTCTTCACTACTGTTCTTGCCGAGTTCATAAGATCGGCTACAGTCTTTCCCTCTCTTGCTCCTTCTACCACATAATTTGCTATATAAGCAACTGTCTCAGGATAATTCAGTTTTACACCTTTTTTCTTCCTTCCTTCTGCTATTTGCGCAGCAGTCCAAATCATCATTTTATCAATTTCTCTTGGTGCTAACATCAATTTTCTAATTTACCTCGAGAGTATAGTAAAACCTGAATTATTTTAAAGTTCAAAATATTAACTTATATATAAAATAATTTGAGCTTCAAAGCAACATATTAAATGCTGACGGTCTTTTGGTCCAAGCCTATTTTTAGTCGACATCTACTAATTTTATTCTAACTTTGTTACATTAAATGGAAGGACAACGCTCAGCCAAAAATGTATTTGTTCAAATTTTCCATTTTTGTTCACAGGCAATGTAAAATCATAAGTCTTATTCACTGTCTTAATTGTAATGAAATTTTTCATTATCATTGTTCCAACCATATTTGTTACTGTAGTTTCTATTCCTTTTCTAATAATAAATTCCTGTATATCTGAATACCAAAGATAGTAGCTGGATTTATCTCTATTTATTATGTCTGTTAGCGAATTCCTACACTGTTTTTTCACATCAAATCGTTTTAATTTCTTTGATAATACCATATATGGAAGAGGCGCTATTCCCGCCACATAACCCATGTCTACAAACTTTTTCAGAAAGCTTTTCTTGCTAATTATTATTCTAGTGGTTGTAAAGTCAAGAGAAAAATTCCTGCTCCAACCTCCTTTTTCTTCAGAACTTAATCTTAAAAGATTTTCTTCGATATTTTTCTTTTTACACCACAAAATAAAGTCTTTAATTTTTTCTGAATCAGACTTTGAAGATAAGCCGTTGTCCTCTGCTAATTTTAAAAACTGCTCAAATTCAAATGGTTCCATTAACTTAGTGACATTATGAATAATTTGTATGTAAACGTATGTTTTATAATCTATTTAATAAAAAAAGAAGATTAGAACAAATTTTCCTCGTTTTTGTTCCCTAGGGTGCCCGTGACCATCCAATTCCTGCTGGAATATTTGTGAAACCAGATATTCCTAGTAAGAATATCCATGCAGTAAATACGAAAGGTCCCGTCAGAGCAGGTAAACCCCACATTCCAAAAAATCTTTGTAGAGCTGGCATTACAATTACGCTACATGCCACTGTAGCAAATATTGCTATCATAAATGATTGCGGTGTTAGAGGAATGAAACTGGTTAGGGCTATCATAACTAGTACCTGATTAAATCCATGTAATCCCAATCTTATTTCTGCTGTTGGCAGTTTTGTAAGGATTGCAAGAGCTACTCCTATACCTGAGCCCAGAAGTGCCATCAAGCCAGCCAGATATAGTGGTGAGAATTCATTCCATTGCGCTGTGTAAGCGTTTGTATACCATGGTCTAGTCTGTCCTGTGATAACTGGTGCAATTTCAAACGCAAGTGTAAGGCCGACCACCCAGAAAATTCCTGTTTTCCAATTCTCAACAAATGTAACTTGCGATACTCCCTTTAAGGTGGCTATCATGAATTCTTTTGCAGTCCATTTGAAATTTTCATCTTTAGTTTGAATTGGATTACTACTTTCCCTAATCAATTCTTCCGTTTCCGGAGCTGTAGGTAGTGCTGGCCAAATATCGTGTCCAAATCTCTTGCTAGCATACATTAAAGCCCAAGTAGTAAATATAAAGGAAGATGTAAAGCCTGGTATAGCCCATTTTGCTCCCTGATAGAAAGTATCTCCCATAAGATGGGCCATTGCCATCCAAGTGACTGCAGTAGCTGCAGCACCAAAAACTGATAAGAAGAAAGTAGCTTTATTCGCTTTTACGAAAGGACCAGACCATAATGCCATGCCAGTCAAAATAGAGTTATAGCCAAATAATCCAAAAGCTACAAGTCCATATGGCGCACCGAAAAGAATAGCCATTCCAGCGCCTACCAAACCTGATAACACCATCATTGCGCCTGCCTTCCTTGATGCCAGAAATACTCCCGCTAGTATCAGTATTCCAGTTATTGGAGAACTGAATAAGGGAACTTCCGCAATTCCGTTGAATAGAATAAAGAAAAAGTCCAATATTGGCTCTCCTGTAGCATAATTTGCGACTGTCATGAAATCTCCTTCTGATGAAGTATTCTTTAATGATTTGTAAATTATATTCATTTATTAATAGATTATACGTCTTCTTTCAACTGCCCATTAAATTATGAGACAAAAACAAGAAGATTTGCAAAATATGCTGCATGTGCATATACATGTTCTTTATCTTTCAAATTGAATAATTTTTAATGTATTAATGATCATATGAAAGTTAATTTATTGCTACACGAATACAATTGCTAGCTACAACATGTATTTGCTATATTCAATTCGTAATGTACTCCTTTGATATGTCCAACAAATTAAAATATCAGATAACAAAAATTCATATTGTATTCTTTTTACATTAAAACCATTTCCGGAGGTGTACTGCTAAAAACAAGTTATCGTTGCTCCGATGAAGTGGCCTGATTTATTTTGCTACTTTAGATTTTTCTATAATCTACACTTAGAATTAATTTAGTCGATGTCTACTAATCTACTTAGGTAAAATGTTTTTTATCCACTGTCTTATACAAAGATATTATTACTTATCGTAAACTATCGACTTCTGTAATTTCCGAATCATATACTTTTGGTATTAATTTTAATATGAGTAAATACATCAATAGCATAGAAACAATATCTGTTCTTTGAATTTTCTTTTAAATTGCTCCGAAATATTACGCCGTTAACAGCAATAAGTGAATTTTCCTTTCCTTTAATAAAAATAAGTTATATAATCCTTCATATTAAAATATGGTGGTAATAGATGACATCTGGCAAATATTTTAACAAAGGTGTAAAGGCGTTAGATTCTCCGCACATAGGCCATGTTGTAAGAGAAACTGATGACAAAATAGTAGTATTTGGCGGTGGAGATGATAGATATGATATACCTAAAGCAGAAATTCAACAGGTTGGTGGCAATGTCCTTATTGATCTTCCTCTATATGAGATAGTAAAGAAGTACAAGGTAAGTCGTCAAGAACCTTTGCCGACAGGCAAAGCAACACAAGATCCATGGACTAAGCCAGAGAATATAGATCTCGCTACTTATGAGAAAAAATATCCAAAGTCATTATTTAATAAGGGAGTTAGAACAAAGGATGAAGAACATGTAGGACATATAATGAAGGAGACTGATGATAAGATAGTTGTTTTTGGTCACTATGATTATAGATTTGATTTTCCAAAATCTAAGATAATAGCAGCAGGAAGGAACGTTATTCTCGACATGGATTATCCGGAAATATTCAATTATAAAGTAGATAGAAATGCACCATTACCAACAGGAGAACCTATTGACATTTTAGCAGACGAAGAACAGAGAACGTCAACAGAGATATCTAAAGAACAGTAAAATCGCTAATTATTATCAAAAAGCTGAAGTTATTAAAGCACGGGGAAGCAGAAAAGCAGAAATATGTATATATAATTTCAGCGATTGCAATATTTACTTTTAAAGCTCGCTTCCACGTTACGTATCTGATGACATGACAAACATTGTTATTATTAAAGCAAATTAGAATATTTGTCACGTACCCACCGCGAGCTACTCGTAACTCCAAGAATCGTGCTAGACCGTTGGCCTCTAGAGATACTGCCAAATCGACAAGTAAACAGACAAATCTGGAGCAGTCTATGTGATATTTCAAGTAGAATTGCCTACGCAAACAGAAGGATATATGTAAATGACTGTTCTTAAGAAATGAATTAATCAAGGTTGTGCGCTATCATGCTTTACATTGTTCTTCCTAACTAATATACAAGTGCAGACGATTCGAATAACGTAGAAGCCAGCGTCCAAGCATTTACTATTGATCCCTATAGTCTTAGCTTGCCCACAACATTCACATAGAGAGGATATCAAAGTTTTTATGATATTCGAGAAATTTTTTTTGGACGTTACGAACAGCAATATTGTTTTAGAAATTGTACGTACGGTTGCCCTAATATCAAATATCTTTAGATAAGAACAAATGTAATCAAAAGACCAACATAATAAAACTAATTTGGAATAAATATGAATATGAATACTAATACAATACAATTATCAATCACAGATCTATGGCATATAAAGATAAAGAAAATCAAAAAAGGTATATGATACAAATTCCGCCTCTTTAGGTTATAATAACTTCTTGGAATCATATAACAAACAATAGAAAATAAATATCTATAACCTAAACTTGCTATGTGTGTACCGATGGTCGACAGTGTCGACGAATTAATATTATCTACACTAAGCAGGAATTCTAAACAACATACAAAGGAGATCGGGGATTTCCTAAGTGATCATGGAAGCAACATAAGTGAGAAAGAAATAGAATCGAGAATTAGCAAACTAGAAGAAAATGGAGTAATAACAGGATATACTATATCTGTCGACACAAAGAAGATTAAACGTCGTGTAATACGTATTGCACTTGTTACGTTCAAAACGTCCCAACACCTTAGAAGTAGAATAGATGGATTAAAAAAATACCTTGCTGATGCACCTTTTGTAATCTTCTCTGGTAGGACCAGAGGTGGATATGATTGGATAAGTGTCCAAGCTTTTCTAACAGAAGAAATTGCTGACGAAGAAAGTGACATATATCGAAATCTTTTTGGAGATATTATTCAATCATACAGGGTTTATGACTTTATTTCAATAAAAGAGCCATCATTTCATGCTCTTATGCATACTGACAAGGAATATAAGAAATTTCTCACTGAATGGATTCCGACATTCTTCGAGGGCAGATAATATTGAATATACTTTTGTATTAGTTCTTACCGGATTTTCGGCTTGCATTTTTGAAACGTATGGCATCGTCAATCATGGAATGTACCTTTAATCTCAATCCCATCAAAAAATTGGTTATTTCGGTTCTTTGATCGGGTTCAATGGTGATATGAGCTTCTTCAATTAGGTTATCCATTCTAGCAAGAGTGATCTTGAGGGCTAAAGTTGTCTTTTTAGCAATATTAAGTGATTTAGACAGAGCTTCAGGATGGACAGAATCACATTCAGATAGTTTAACCTCTTTCAGAAAGGACTTTACCTCCCTTATCTGCCTAACAGTTAAATTATTATTTACCACATGATTCATTATTTCTGTTCGAGAATCAAACGGTAAATTGGTAAGTTCTAATGCTTGGCTAACGTTCAGACGGTTGTTAAAAATTTGTTCTTTGATATCGTCAGGCAGCTTTAAGAGTTGAATTCGATGTGATACATATACTTCGCTCATACCTATCTTCTTAGCCAACTCGCTTACACCTCCCCATCCAAAATCTATGACATATTTTCTGAATGCCTCTGCTTCTTCAATGGGCTCCATGGTTTTGCGTTGGATATTCTCAGTAAGCTGTATCTCATAAGCTTGTTTATCTGACATCTCACGAATTTTACATGGAATAAAGCGCCATCTAAGGGACTTGCAAGCATGAAATCGCCTGTGTCCAGCCACAATTTCAAAACCGTGGGCAAGAGGTCGTATTAAGATAGGTTGGAGCAAACCGTGTTCTTTGATACTACTAATTAATGCATCATCGTCGTTTGAGGATAACTTGTATAATTTTTCCCGAATAGCAAATTGAGACGTACGTATCATCTTCATTTCTATAGGTTCAACTATGCTGGTATCTACAAATTCCATAAATACGGGATGATGATTAAGTACTTATGTGTTATTGTGCTTTGATGTAATTTTTCATTGTTTAAAAACAAAATACAAATATATTCTATAGATTTTAGTAATATACAGTAAATATTAAGTAATTATTTCATTTATACATATTCATGTCATTACACTTATTTTATAATTAGAGCCAGGTGATTTTTGTATTTTAAAAGACTAAAAATTTTCTAAATCTGTTATTTTTTAATCAGCGTTAGAGCAGCTTAATATATTTCATTCAAACCAGCAAGCCAACATATTTGCCTTATTATATTACAACAATTATTGAAGCACATATTGGATTTAATATTATTTTCATATTTTTTATGTCCTAGGTATCCTTTATATCATATTGTATTAACCGCCAAGTCGTACATATGAAATTTCTAAGTTTATCAAAAATGTGTATAATCTATGTTGTGTAGAACATCCTGAATTAACTATTCGTGATGCTGAATCAATTTTGAAAAATTATTATAAACCAGCTTACATTTATCGAATAAACCTTCTTCGTCTATTTTATCAGATATAATGTCAAACGCTTGGATATTTTCGTGCTTAATCTCCTTGTCGTATTCTTTCATCCACCTTTCTATCATTTTACGATTTACTTCTAAATGAAATTGGATACCAACAGCACTACCAATTCTAAATGCTTGGGGATATAGTTTTGAGGTTGCCATAATAATTGCATCTCCGGGAAGATCATAGGTATCTCCATGCCACTGAAATGCTCGGATAGTTCTATCTCCTATACCGTTAAACAAATCTTTCTGTCCAGTATGAGTTATATTAACGTCATACCAGCCAATCTCCTTTCTTATACCTTTGTAAACTCTCCCACCTGCTGCATGAGCTATAAGCTGAGATCCTAGACAAATACCCAAAAGCGGCACCTTCTTTTTTATTGCATCTCTGATCAAGAGTTCTTCGTCTCTAAGATATTTTTTTTCCTCATAAACAGCCATTGGTCCTCCAAGAACGACAATTGCCTTATAACTTTCTGCATTGCCTGGAATAATATCTGACTGTGCGTCAATAGTTTCGATCTTATAACCATCAGAATGAAATAATTCTTTTAGTGTTCCTAAAGTTTCACAGTCAATATTTTGAATTGTGAGAATTTTCTTCATTCCTGATATAATGAAATACAAGGCAAATAATATTTTTTATGTTTTATTTTCAATAACATCATAATCTAGTTATTGATACCACTTTGAATAAAGAATGGTTATTATCTGCATATATATTCCATGATGTGTGATTCAGGTACAGTCAAATTTATAAAATTTTTAAATGCAAGTAAAATTTTATTAGAGAATCGTGGATAAAAAACATACTTTTACTGGAAAGAAAATAGAGCCTCCATATATCCATGGAGGAATGACAGTTTCAGAGTTGATTGATTTTTTTGCTTCCACAGGATATAATGCTCGGAGACTTGCTGAAGCAGCAGAAATTATGAAGGATATGATTGACACAAATTCTACTATATGCTTGACTCTAGCCGGTGCGATGACTCCAATAGGATTAGGTAAGTCAATAGGCACTATGATTGCAAATGGTTTTATTGACTGGATTGTCACTACTGGTGCCAACGTATATCATGATATGCATTTTGCATATGATTTACCTGTGCGTCAAGGTCACTTTGAAGTAGACGATGATATATTGTATTCAAAGCAAATTGTAAGAATATATGATGTATATATAAAGGAGATAGAAACACTACAAACTCAGGATTATATAATTCAAAACGAAATTAAGAAAAAGTCAAAAGAAATCCCTAAAGTTGCATCGACCGCAGATATAGCCTATGTGTTAGGAAAGGCTACTAAGGAAAATTCAATATTTCCTGAAAAATCATTTATTGTTTCTGCATATCAACACAATGTACCTATCTATATACCGGCTATCAGTGATTCTTCAATTGGGCTTAATTTACTTCCGTTATTATTTGAGGAAAAAGGAATACTTCCAAATGTAATTTTAGATGTCGCAGAGTCAGCTGCAATACTCTGGAAGAGCAGAAAATCTGGTGGTATAGAATTAGGGGGTGGCGTTCCAAAGAACTTTTTCCAGCAAACCGGACCAGCCTTATATCAAATATTGAAGCTAAAAGAAGGTGGGCAAGATTACCTTATTCAGCTTACTGATGCAAGACCAGATACTGGAGGTCTATCTGGAGCGACTTTGCAAGAAGGAAAGAGCTGGGGTAAAATCAAGACGTCACATAGAGGAAACGTAATAGTTTATGGAGATGCTACCGTCTATTTTCCACTCTTGTGTTCTTATGTGCTTTCGGAATGTAAACCAAGAAAACCTAAAGAGCTTTATAAAAAGAAAAATTCATGGGTGACGCAGATGAAACAATTCTACAGAAATAATAAAGGATTAAATCATTAGTATACCTAATTATTGTTAAGCAGAAGTGATAGAATTTAAAAACGTGTTTTCCGACTCCTTTAAGCTATGAAAGATGTGAATTCGATGACGTATTGATAGTACATACATCATAGCCATTTTGAGATGGAATATTGCGAGAGAATCATATATAGAATGAGTATATCTATATTTATTAGATTATGTGACTAAAATTGAAGTTTAGAAAAATTGTTGAAACTTGTATATATTCCTGTGAATTAGAAAAAATGAAGGATTTTTATGTTAATACTATTGGGCTCGAGCTAATCTCTGAAGAAAAAGGGAGACATATCTTCCTAAAGGTAGGAAAGAGTATGCTATTGATCTTCAATCCAAGAAATACAATGATCAAAAGCAATAGTATTTTTCCAATTCATGGTGCAATAACCCCACCGGCGATAATTCATTTTGCATTAGAAATCGAAAAGCAAGATTATGTGAACTCAAAAAACATGTTGAACCAAAACAATATAGAAATTGAAAAAGAAATAATATGGAAAAAAGGAACAAAATCTATGTACTTCAGAGATCCAATTGGCAACCTAGTTGAGTTTATTACTCAAGATAGTTGGCCAGTGGAAGATTGATTTATGAATGAATGTATGGCTCCTTATCTTGATCCATTTTCTTTAATAAGTCCCAACCTTTGCCAGACTTTTCGAGAAGTTTTCTACAAAATCTGACAAAGGATTATGACTAGGATTGTATATACAAGTAATAATGTTGGGATGTGATTGTTTTAGAAACTCTTGATGATTGAATGCGCCTGTCGTATATAAGAAACTCGTAATTACCCATAATCCTTTCAATATTTTCTCACTAAATGAAGAACAATCGAATTGGTGTGATTGTAAGCCCAATCAAAGACAAAGCAGCCTTGATCGACGATCGTTCCCCCGCTGTCTGGGTAAGATACAGCTCAAAGCAAAACCGACAGCTGGTATGACGGAAAGCTCTGGAACTGTATCTTAAAATATAGATTTACGGGAAAAATTAATATTATTATTAGAGAATACTGTAATAAATAGACATAAAATGGAACCATCTCACTTTAAGAAGATTGCCAATATTACAATAACTGTTTTTTATTATAAAGTCTAGACTAAATTGAACTAAATGAGCGACGAAAATAAATCATCTTTACCGTCATCAGAAGAAGATACTACTAAGGCACAAAGAGTTGTAAAGTATAACGAAAAATTTAATGTTCCAGAACAAACTGAAGAAGAAGAGGCAGAAACACATGAAAATGCTGAAGTAGAAAACTTAGCAGATGATAGTAAAATAAAACGTAAAAAAAGCGGTCTCTAGTTTGCTGGATTATGACATAAATACATTATGGCATCCTTTTTAAAAAGAAAGCAAAGAAAAAAGAAACAGGGAGGAATTGTCAATAATATTACAGATGCTACTTACAATGTCAGTTAACAGGATATCATAGTCTATCTTCGATAAATATGATGCTGCTTGGCATAATCTTTCACTTTTGTCCACATAATACCTAGAATATAGCTTGTTATCAATTTGCAAGTTGATCATCATAGCTTCAATAGTTGTTGAATCAATTTCAACTTATGAAGGCTATTTTTTGCTGCTGAAGTAATGCGGGAATCCACAACATAATTCTAGCATCTAACCTATCATTACGAGTTGGCTACGCTCAAGAAATAGACATTCATGGCACAAAAATCCGATTGTTCTTGGTACTCATTATATTGGTAGTTAGTATGGTTGCTCTCTATCTTAATTAAAAGCTTTTATCTTATAACTTTATCAATCTTACCATACTCGTTGTGTTTTGATGATGTGATGACAATCCTCAATCATCATTAGGATCTGCTACAATGTATTTGTATATATATTAATTGTTTATAGTTGTCTCGTTGAGTATGAGTCTGCTAATCCTCACTCTAGATAGCGCAGAGATATGTATTTGCGTTTGTGTGTCAGACAACAAATTGTATCACACGCCGATTCTAGTTGTACCTTGGGGATGCTTTCTCACTCAACGAGGATTTATATTTTAGTTTACTGACTTAGCATTAAAACTTTTTTCCAAATTAACTCCATATTAACTAAGAATCTGCATTAATTTTGTAATCTATTGTAACTCCTTATTCTCAAAGGCTCAAAACTAGTCTAATCAACGACATCAAATCTATTCAGTACAAGCGATCTTGGAATCTTGAAAGCTTTAGAAATAGATTTTATGAAATCAAGGCACGGTAGTCATGATATATTTTAGTTTATCTATCGATGTCTAAAAGATTGATCTATGTCTTCATAATATTGTATTAATACAATATAATCTGGATATTTTTCTATATGTATATGTTAACCAGCCGTAAATATTATATTTCGCTGCAAGAAAACCGCGCTGTTACACCCTCCATTTTCTATGAAATGATGTATCATTATAAATCAGATAATAATCTCATGAGTAGTTGCAGTTTACTCAGTCTTGAACAGACTCACCTTGTTTATTCTAGTTAATAAGTAGTATTTATCATATACTTTAGTTTAGTTTGGTAACATCAATATCGTTAATAATAGCTGAGGCATCATTAGAAACTGTACCAAAACAAATAGCTAGTCATCCTGCAGTTAAAAACCAAGCTCAAAAGCTTGGCAGAACCCCCAGAGAGATTTTACTTGACAAAAGTTATCATCATGCTGCAATGCTGAGAGGTGGGTTAGACTCATATTGGAAGCGTGGTAGACCAGATATAATCCATTTTGCCCTGATGGAGGCATTATCTACACCATTGTTTGTTAAAAACATGTTGAAGGTATACATTCACACAGTAAAAAATAAGTTAATAGTTATTGGTGATAATTTGCGAATACCAAAATCCTACTTTCGTTTTGAAGGTATTATGATTAATTTATTCAGGGAGAAGGTGATTAAAAGTGCTGATGATAATAATATCCTTTTAGAATTACACGACAATATTACATTTGAACAATTCATAATAAATAGAATAAGACCTGACAAACTGATCGGCCTCTCTAGCGATGGAGTCAAGAGCAGTGCAGAAGAAATAGCATCTAAAAACATTACTAAAAACAATGACCACATTGCATTTGTGGTCGGAGGCTTTCCAAAAGGTCAGTTTTCAAACGATACAAGTAAGATATTTAGTTGTTCATATTCTATTGGAGAATTAAAATTGGAGGCACATATAGTTATTGCAAGAATACTCTATGAATGTGAGAAAGTTCTCGATTTGCATCATTATTAGGTTAATATTAGAAAATTTTTAATTTGACCATTTAATTGTGATGCTATCTAGATCTTTAAGACCTCTTATGGGCTAGTGGCATACACGGATCATCAGATCTATCGGCGAGACGCTTTTGCATATCTGATTTCTCTAGAATTATTGCTCGCGGCTCTGTTACATATCAGCAGTAAAAGAATGGATAAATGTACTTTTATATCTCATTGTTTTAGAAAAATTGAATCACAGCTGTCATCAATAGCATCACAATTTTCTGATTTCAAGACAGACATAAATCCACGATCTTGGCTGTTAAAGTATCGTCGTAGTTCAATAGGTTACCTTACGAAAATGCTTTTGTTCTATCATGGAATTGGCTTTATACTCATGGTAATAGGAACATATGTAATCGAAAATGTATTTTTGGATTACGAAGAACCATCACGTTCGTTGAATCTTATCTTAGTGTTATCCGCTGGACCAATCGAGGAAACTATTTTTTTTGGTATTCCATTCTATGTCTTTGGTAATCATTTCGTGGTTTTGGGAGGCGGTATTATATGGGCAATGATGCATATTCTGAATACTGATACCTTTGAAATGAATGCTCTTGCGTATGCAAACTGGTTATTTGTTATTCCTTCTCTTTTTTTCAGTCTCAGAACTTGGATCAGCGGAAAAGGTTGGTTTGCGATACTTACTCATACTATATGGAACGGAATTTTTTTCGCTGCAACCTGTATCTCTGGGCAAACATTTTGTATAATTAGCTGGTCCCAGGGAGATTCTCCTGGAATTATAAATAGTATAATAGTATCTGGAGGATTGCTGAGTTTAACGTATGTATTATATAGAAGAAAACAAAATAAAGAACAATGATAATACTCTCTTTACATCTTTTTCAGTTTTTAATCTAAAAAGTATCAATGAAAGATCGCTTGGTTAAGAGTTTGGAAACACAGTTTATCATGATACAAAACACTGCTGCTAATACTACTACTACTACTACTATAACACATGACGACATATTTTCGAAGAATTATGATAAATAGATACAAATGAATCTGATGGATATTACTAATATTTTATTCTTATTCCCCAAATAATATACTCACTACATAGCTAACAAACAAGGCATAATGTATAGTTAGAGTATAGGCATGCTATCTAATCAATTGGAAGACCGTGTATTTTCTAAAGATAGCCGCTCCAGAGCTTACTTCAAGATCATATTGAATGCTTTGTATCTATGAAAACAAATACTTGTTACCAGTTGACTTAGACACTGACTTGTATCTTTTCGAAGAATCACTGATAAATGAGTAATAATATCATTTACAATTTTATGCGATCTCTAGTGTTAACCATTGTTACTATTACTTTGTTATATGCAATTGAAGGTAAATAGAATTGAATGACATTCAAATTGTAATTTTGCTGCAAAGCTTAAAAAACGGATATAATAATGTTTGTGCTAATTATTGTTATAAGAACTCGCTTAATTTTACACTTTTATATTTCTTGCCTAATTTTGGCTAGCTTTTCCATTATGGTTTTTTTATGATCTTTAGAACTGGCTTTAGCTTGGTCTTCCCAATGATTTGTCTCTTTATTTCTTATTGATTTTTATCAAAGTTGTAATATATGATATTCGATCAAATATATTGTTATAGCACTAGCTTAAATTTTTATCGATTACTCAACAAAAAGTAATGTGTATACACGTTTTAACAGCTAGGCCTATATTAATATAGATAAAAATGATAGTCAAAGAAAATGACTATTATTTGTAATAGTATAAGCAACGATCTCATGAAAAGAGACGAAAGAAATAGAAATACTAAACTATTTTGGCAACCAAGTAGGAAGGGTTTCTAATGATATCTTACTATATCATATTCAAAGAATGTGGTCATAGATCTTATAATATAAGAAATGATAACATGGAAGACAAAATTGTGCATCATTGGTATTGTGATCAATGTGAACAAGTCAGAACAATAAAGACGTTAGGCTTCCTTCTACAGAATAATATCTCGAGTTAGTTACGATAAATTTATTACCTAAAGTCAGTAGAGTCGATATTTTAAGGAAATCTATCTATTTAAAACAACAAAAATAGATGCAAGTTCTTTATCTAAAGTTGGGTAATTATTGCTTTAATGTTTATTCTCAAGAATTCTTCAACGTTTCTGCATTTATGATGTATATATTAAAATAGAGTTGATCGAACCTATACCGATATAAACTCCCGATTAATATAACTATCTGAACGTCCCCAAAATTTCTTAATTATCTAATTTTATCGCTATTACTGAACAATATACTATATAGCTCGAGCTCTAACCAGCTGGGCTTTTCAATACATAACATAAATAGCATTACTGCTAACTTTCTATATGCAAGAGCATGGCAATCATGGCAAGCGTGAATCTAAGGCAAACAGGCTTATGAATGAAAGTAGCCCATATCTATTACAACACGCTAATAATCCTGTTGACTGGTACGCATGGGGAGAAGATGCTTTTCAAAGAGCAAAGAAAGAAGATAAGCCTATATTTCTTAGTATAGGATATAGTGCATGCCACTGGTGCCATGTGATGGCTCATGAATCCTTTGAAGACGAAGAGATTGCCAAAATAATGAATGAAAATTTTGTTAATATAAAAGTAGATAGAGAAGAAAGACCAGATATAGATGATATATATCAAAAAGTTAGCCAAATTGCGGTAGGAACAGGCGGCTGGCCTCTGTCTATATTCTTGACTCCAGACCAAAGGCCTTTCTACGTAGGGACATATTTTCCAAAATATAGCAGGTATGGTATGCCCGGCTTTGGAACGATATTGACTCAGCTAGCCGAAGCATACAAATCCAAAAAGCAGGAAATCAATGCTGCAACTTCTGAATTTATGAATGCCTTATCAGATAGAGCAAAAGATGTACAAGGAAAAGAACAAAGTATCGAGCGATCAATACTAGATGAGGCAGCCATTGGGTTGCTGCAGATGGGCGATCCAATATATGGTGGTTTCGGCCAAGCACCAAAATTTCCAAATGCATCTAATCTTCTATTCCTTCTTCATTACTATGATATTTCAGGAATCAGTCGTTTCAAAGATTTTGTCATGTTTTCAGCAGATAAGATGGCCGCTGGAGGTATTTACGATCATCTTGGCGGAGGATTCGCTAGGTATTCAACTGATCAAAAGTGGCTTGTTCCTCACTTTGAAAAGATGCTTTATGATAACGCTTTATTGGCGCAGCTCTATGCTGAACTCTATCAAATCACTGGTAATGCAAAATATTCAAAAACAGTAGAAAAAATTCTGGAATATGTGATCGCTGAGATGACCTCTTCTGATGGTGGGTTTTACTCTGCACAAGACGCAGATTCTGAGGGTGAAGAGGGCAAATTTTATGTCTGGTCAAAAAAGGAAATTGACTACGTATTAGAAGATGGAAATATTTCTAATATATTTTGTGAATATTACGGAATTACAGAGGCTGGTAATTTCGAAGGTAAAAACATTGTCAATATCAGAAACTCCTTAGACCATCTGGCACAAAAATATCATATGACAACTGATATGATAGAAGGAATCCTCCGGGATGCCTCAAAAAGACTTTTTGAAGTTAGAAGTAAAAGAGTAAGGCCAGGGAAAGATGATAAGGTACTGACTTCTTGGAACGGACTTATGATATCCGGCTTTGCCAAAGGATATAAAATTACTGGAAATAAAAAGTATCTTGATGCTGCGCTGAATGCAGTAAACTTCATAGAATCTAGAATTGCAAAAAATGATGGTAGATTGCAAAGAACATTTAAAGATGGAATTTCAAAATTAAATGCGTATCTTGATGATTATGCGTTTTACGTCAATGCATTATTAGATGTATTTGAGATCGATTCACAACCAAAATATCTTCAAAAAGCAATGATTTATACTGACTTTATGATCCAGCACTTTTGGGATCCCAACGAAGGCAGCTTTTTCTTTACTTCCGATGATCATGAACAGTTGATTGTCAGAACAAAGAGCTTTTACGATCTTGCTATACCAAGTGGTAATTCTATGGCTGCATCAAACCTGATTAGGTTATATCATTTCGTTCAAAACAGCGATTACATAGATAAGGCAGAGCGTATAATGCGAGCAGGGGCAAAAAGTGCGGCAGAAAATCCATTTGGATTTGGCCAGCTGCTAATGGCGATGTATCTTTATATAAAAAAACCGGTCGAGATAACTATTATAAGAAAAACTGAAAAGCCAAGAGCAAATTCTGAGATGGTAAATTGGTTAAATAGACGGTTTATTCCAAATGCCATTACTGCTGTTATTGACAACAAATCACAATTACAAGAGCTGCAAAGCTATTCATTTTTCAAGGGAAGAAATTTAGAGCAGGAGAATCAAAAGGAATCTGAGTACGCACTAGTCTGTAGAAACTTTTCGTGTTCTCTTCCTATATACTCAATACAGGAATTGGAAAGACTTATCAGAACTGCTTAATTGGATTCAAATTGGATTAGTATTTTTTTTATTAATTAATTAATTAATTTTGTTTGTTTATATGTTCCAATGTTCAAACTGGCCGTAGAACCATTTTATTATGTGGATATACCTTCTATCTCTAATGTTTTTGCATAAACAAGGAGTGCTGCCACAGTCTTAGCGTCTTGAAATTCTCCATTAATGCATTTTTTGATTGCAGAACTAAATTTCATGCGCTTAACTACAATGTTTTCATCGTCATCAAGATCTTGTGCTCTTTTCTTTACCTTTTTCAAATTTGTTGCAATATAAATATGCATTAATTCGGTGTCATATCCGGGTGCCAAGTACCATTGCATTACTGGAGATAACTTGCCTGTGTATCCTATTTCTTCTTCCATTTCTCTTAAAGCCGCCTGTTCTGGCGTTTCATCCTTTTCTATCTTTCCTGCGGGTATTTCTAAAATGTTTTTTCCTACCGCATGCCGATACTGTGTAACAAAAAGTATGTCTGAATTATTAAGAACAGGAATAATGCCTATGGACGGTAAATGTTCTACTATTTCTTTTTCAATTATCTTTGAATTTAACTTAAACTTGTCTAACCTAAGTGATATGTTGCCTGAATAAACTTTCTGGCTATTCATGAGTTTGACTTTATTATTCATTTATTTTTTACAATCTTGCTCATTATCGTTAATGCTTAAACGTATCGGTAAACAATATTTTCCAGATCCAAAATTGTGGACAGAGAAAGGTCTGTAATCTTAATTAGCTTTATGATATACAATTAGCCTTAACGCGCCTCTTTCTTTTACTTCAAATCGTAGACTATTAATCAATTGGTAGGCCCTAGGATATTGAGTACACAAAGGTTTCATAAAGACTGTTTAAAAGTCATTTAATACTACTAAAATGTGATTTTTATAACTACAAGACAACACTTCCGGTTTAATGGATCTCTCAACTTTGCTGTTCAGTATCTTGAGTTGTCCAATTTTTCATCTACATATTCCTTTCAAAATTAGTATATCTGAATTAATTAAATGAAAATTCTGGAAGGGTTTATGCAGTATTTCTATTCTGCTAACAGTCAATATATATAAAACAGGCTTAAAATTACTATGATTTATAATATAATATTGCCGAGCTTATACTATGAGGACACTACAACCACTTCTTTTCTTTTACAGAAAAAAATATGTTAACGATAAGGACTTTACCTTGTTACAATTCATTTGGGCTAATACTGCTTTGGCAATTTTAATTACTATGCCTATGTTGGGATTAATGTTATACTTTCATCTCAATTATAATAACTTATTTTTTGGAACTATCGTAGGATTTTCAGTTCATATATTAGTACTGGCATTTTCAAAACAACTTTCATCAATATTAATAAACCTCGTTTCTGTCTAGCACTTTTATTTTTTATGCTTATAATGTTTGTATTTTGTATAGAGATGGAAATGCCTTATTAATAATAATTGTTATGATGATGATAATAATAATGAGCATTTGAATAATTGTTATTGATTTTTCATATACTGATACATCTTTTCTTTTCTTATATGCTCAATATGTACATAGAGATTCCAAGATGACCAATCCGGAACTTTTGCTTGCCATCAGCGTAACTATAATGACGTTTTTAGAATTCTATATTTCATAGAGTTTAATGTTAAGTATGCCGAATACTAATACTAAAGATATTTTCTATCCACATCTGGGAGAAGCCCAATTTGCATACAAGCAAAAAAAATTAAAATCCCGCTCTAACCGGATCATCTGGCTTTATTAGTTCTCGCAATAATGTAGTAGCATAAGATCCTTTTGGAAGTTTAAAACATACAGTTAGCGATCCTCTAAATGTAAAGTCTTTTGACCAAAGTGGCGCTTGTCTGAATCCTCCTTGAGCACTTAATTCTTGCATCTCTTTTATATAAAATTCTCTTGGTGTTATGCCTTCATTACTCATTATTTCTTCTGTAATTTTGTCAAATCTTCCTTTACCAGGTTGAAACGTGTATCCTATTAGACGAATTGCTGGAACAGTTTGCGAAATTAAATCCGTACTTGGATTATATTTTCTTATTCTGCCAAAAACTGACGAATTCTCTATTTCAAAGCATAAGTCGCCTTCCTTGCTCTTAACTACATTTTCACCATTTAAAACTGCGATGCTTAGGCATTTATTAAAAATATATGCCTGATAAGCCTGAACAAATAATCTTCTGATGTTAATTGGAACGGATCGTAATGCTGCTATCGGTCCCTTACCCTTTTCTAATACTGACATTACTTGATATTCTATATCCATTCGTTTAGGGAGTTCCCTAATAATTTGAGAATATTTCTTTGGATCACGGCTCTTATTCCTTATCTCGATGCTCATAGTGGTGTCATACTCAGTAGTAAAAGATAACAGAAGTTCTACTGCTTTTTGA
Organism: Nitrososphaeraceae archaeon; assembly: GCA_035639375.1. GTDB lineage: Archaea > Thermoproteota > Nitrososphaeria > Nitrososphaerales > Nitrososphaeraceae > JAJNBK01. The sequence continues at coordinate 7,256 of DASQYF010000308.1, read as the reverse complement.
AAATTGCGTTTAACAATTTCTTTTCCGACAAGATGAGTAACCATTCTTTCGCTTCCGAATCTTTGCAATCCATAAAAATTCGCTATATTTTTTATCTCTGGTATAAATGAGGAGATGTCTGAAATGATAGGATCGTGAATGGTAATTGTAAATGCATTCCCAGATAGAGAGGATTTTCCTATTGGGGTTTTAGTAAATCCTTTCAAAGATAAAAGTGTATGAGGAGTAGCTGCTTCTTTTATTATATTTTTTGTCTGCTCCGAACTAGCATATTGTTTTGTTACTGCTTTTGCATCTTTTAGACCAATAACTTTCAGCTTAATGCCAAGCTTCCTTCTAATCTCAAAGATTGCGTGGTTTGAATCAATATTTCTTTTCTCTAAAATGTAAAGGGGATATTTATGGTGCTCGTCTTGTACAGTTGAAATATTGGCGAGAAAAGATGTGTCTATTACCTCTGAAACTCTAAACTCTTCGTTAACACGCTTTATAGAACCACTAATGCCTCTATAGTCAGTACAGTAGCATTCTATGCCCGCAAGTTTGTCAATTTTTGGAACCTGGGTATTCATTAACTTTAGCATCTCAGAATTGTTAAGAAATCCAATAAAGAGTAATCGTATTTGTACAACGTAGATATACCACTATAATGAATAAAAGAACAAAATAATTTAAATCGTTGTATCAGCAAAGCTCTGTTATATCGTATTTGCTCATATGATTTGTTGTTGTTGTGCTTGTCAACTTAGATTAATGTGAGTATTAGTTCTCTGCTAATCTATATGTCTTCTGATACTTAAATTAGAGGATTAGATAAAGGTCTTGGAATGTGCGTATTAGAAGAAAGGATTTATATCAATTCAGACAACATGAATGTATGGGTTTAGGGCAATATATGGCCAAAGAGTTTATGAAGGAATTAGGTAATAGATCCAAAGAATTCTATGAATTTATAATGCCAGCCATAGATATGATCGAAGACGGCAATGACCTAATGGTTATAATTGATCTGCCAGGTTTTGCTAAGAAGGACATAAGGCTTAGGATAGTAGGAAATTTGTTATCGATTAATGCAAAAAGAGAACCTGAAGAGAACACTGGCACTGTATATTATAGACAAAGACCATCTCTAATAGAAAGGAAAATAATATTACCGATTTCACTTGATCATGAAGATGATGAAAAGGTGGTTGGCACAGCCAAATATGTGGACGGCGTTGTTATACTGAAAGTGCCATTGCCAATGACAAGTAATATTCCAATAATATAATAAGCAGGTTAAATATAAAATAATAGAAAAGCAGCGTTATTTACGTAAATGATCTGACTTGACTTTTTTTTATCTCATTATGAATTCTCTATCGCTTTCATTTATTCAAATTTATATTATTGTTTTTATATCAATGTTACGCCGATAGTGAGATGTCGCATATATATTGTATTTAGTTTCTGATCGTTTAGTATAACGGAATTTCGTAGTTGGAAGTAGAGCTGTATTTAAGTCATCGATAATGTAAAAGATATTAGATTAGAATAATTCAGAAAAATTCTCAATACTTTTTAAGCTAATGCAGCGAAATGATATATACAAATGACAATTATTTATTTCCAAAAATAATGTACAAGCATAGAGCGACGAAATTTATGCAGAGAACACTAATGCCAATTCAAAAGGACTTATGGGATGAATTAACAACGCATTTTAATAGCTGGATATGATATAATAGACAAATAAGTAATAGCAATGTCAAATGAAATGTTTGTAGCTAATAAGGGTAGTTCATTTCTAGAATTACCGAAACGTAATAAAAGGCGAATCCTCGTTGTGGATGATGAATCTGATATTGCTTCACTTTTCAAAATAAGCTTAGAATATAGTGGATTCGAGGTTGAGACATACAGCGATCCAATATTAGCGTTATCTAACTTCAAAGCCGATTTGTATGCCCTTGTGCTTCTCGATGTTAAAATGCCAGGAATGAATGGCTTTGAGTTGTACGCGGAAATAATGAAGATAGATAATAAAGTCAAAGTCTGTTTCTTGACAGCATATGATCTGTCTTATGATGAATTCAGACAAAAATTACCCACATTGAATGTAAAATGTTTTCTTAGAAAACCAATCTTAATTTCTGACTTGGTAAAACGGATAGATTTAGAACTATATCGTGATGAATAAACAATTAAAGATATATACAGCGTGGTTTACACAAAATGTTTTCTTGGAAAAACATCCATGAAATTCTGATTGCGAGAAATATCATTTAGTATAAATATATGTTATAAATTAGGTATACCTAACTATGCAAAATAAAGACCAGAGATCAAAACAGAGAACTTTTAGATCGGTCCGGGGAATTGTCGTTGCATTTCCATCTTTTATTCTATTTATACTGGCGTCAGTCTATCCTAATGTAGTTTTCTCCCAGGTGCAAGAGCTGGATGATAAAGAAACTCAAAGACAACCTGTTCACGTAATTGAAGATATTCAAGTATTATTAAATAAAATCCTACACGAATATAAAGCACAAAACTACACTGGAGCAGAGGAGCTTGCAACAGTGACATACCTAGAAAACTATGAATATATAGAAGCACCTCTAGAAAAGGAAAACAAAGCGCTAATGAAAGCAACAGAAATTATGCTTAGAGAAGATCTTCGTACAGCTATCGACGATAAAGTTCCATTAAAAGAAGTTCAACAGCTTATAGACAATATAAATATCAATCTAGATCGAGCAAAGCAGCTATTTAATCAGACCTCAGCTACATAAATGGTTAATATATGTTTGACATCTATGCACTGATTTTAGGTTCAATGTTAGAATGTACAATACAACCTAATTCGTAAATTTATTTGCAGTCATGGTTTGGATGTCTGTTTCTATGACTTATATGCTTGCCCAATTGTTGTAAAGATAATCAGCTATCGAAATACAAATAAAGCCCTGTGAGTGTTTTACCCGTTATGAGCGCAAGTAAAAAACCACATATGAACTTGGTGGTTGTCGGTCATGTCGATAATGGTAAATCAACTACGGTAGGTCATTTAATGGTCGATCTAGGTGTTATTGACCAAAGAACTATTGACGCGTTTGCTAAGGAATCGGAAGCAACAGGAAAGGGAGATACTTTTAAGTATGCATGGGTTTTGGACAGTATTAAGGACGAACGTGATAGAGGTATTACTATCGATCTCGCTTTTCAAAAATTCGAAACTGCAAAATTCTTCTATACTTTGATTGATGCCCCTGGACATAGAGACTTCATCAAAAATATGATTACCGGTGCGTCTGAGGCAGATGCTGCCATTCTCGTTGTATCAGTCAAACCTGGTGAAACAGAAGCAGCAGTAGAGCCAGGTGGCCAGGCAAGAGAACATGCGTTCCTTGCTAGAACTCTTGGAGTAAGTCAAATTGTGGTAGCGTTAAACAAGATGGATGATACTAGTTATTCTGAAGCACGTTATAAAGAAGTCAAAGAGACAGTCGAAAAAATGTTGAAACTGGTTGGCTACAATATAAGTAAGGTGCCGATCATTCCTATTTCAGGATGGAAAGGTGACAATCTAATAAAGAAATCTGAAAATATGCCTTGGTATAAAGGTCCTACTCTTGCAGAAGCACTAGACTCGTTTGAACCACCAGAGAAACCAGTAGGTAAGCCACTCAGAATTCCTATACAAGATGTGTATTCTATTACAGGTGTCGGCACAGTACCTGTAGGTAGAGTAGAAACAGGTACCATTAGTGCAAATGATAAAGTAATAGTAATGCCAGCTGGTGTAACAGGAGATGTAAAATCCATTGAAACTCATCACACGCAAATGCAGTCCGCAGAATCTGGTGATAATATTGGCTTCAATTTGAGAGGTGTTGACAAGAAATCTATTAAACGTGGAGATGTAATTGGTCCGACAAATAACCCACCTACTGTTGCAAAAGAATTTGAGGCACAAATTATAGTCATTCATCATCCAACTGCTATGGCACCAGGTTATACTCCTGTCTTACATGCTCACACAGCTCAAGTGGCAGCAACTTTATCAGAATTTGTAGGAAAGATCGATCCAAAAACAGGCGGTATTGTTGAAGAAAAACCTAAATTTTTGAAGACAGGAGATGCTGCAATAGTTCGAATAAAACCAGTAAGACCTTTGGCGATTGAAACATTTAAAGAGTTTCCAGAGATTGGCAGATTTGCTCTAAGAGATATGGGAACGACGATCGCCGCAGGTGTTGTGAAGTCAATTACTGAGAAATATGATCCCTCTTCCAAAAAGTAGGGAATAGACATGGCTCAAGAGGCAAGAATTAAGCTCACAAGTACTAATCTGTCTACACTTGAAGGTGTCTGCACTGAGATTAAAGGAATTGGAGAAAAGAACGGAATTAGACTTAAGGGTCCTCATCCTCTTCCTACAAAAAAGATGAAAGTGGTTACTCGCAAATCGCCATGCGGACAGGGGACAAACACTTATGATAAGTACGAACTTAGAATTCATAGAAGAGTCATCGATCTGGGAGCCGACGATAAGTCAATTAGACAATTAATGAGATTGAAGATACCTGACGATGTATATATAGAAGTATCCCTTACCCAGTAAGATCTAATGTGAATGCTGTTAAGTTTTCTTCAGTATTTACTCCTATATGCATTAGCTAATTTTTTAGGATTGTATGTTTAATTATTAATTTGATTATTAATAAGAGATAGATTTTCTAGTCTTATATGTAGAAGGCAAAAAGTACATACTACTACCGCTCAGATTGTTAAAAAACACATATATATAGAAATATCTTCTTTGTCATATTTACATTTTTATCTGCGCTATCAGATATCTTCTTCTTTGTAGTTGTTTTTATTGTTGCAAACTGTTCGCTACCTAGATCTATTGAACAATTCCTTGCCTAGTATATGCATAGCGTTCGTTGTCGTGCGCGTGTTGTCTCTCGAATATCTTTCTATAAGGCAATCTTAATCTGCTTTGATATTATTTTTATCATCATCTTCTTCATCATCAGCAGTATTTCCACTTTCTGAAGATGTTGATGGGAGTGTATTCTCAGATGGCAAGGGAAACATAAAAGGAGAAGCAGCATCATTTCCTGCTAATGCAGACGTACCATTTCCTAAAGTAGTACTATCGTCTGAAATACTAGTATCATTTACTGTTGATGTTAATATTGGCTGTTGTTGTTGATTCTTATTCATTACGCCTACGACAATTACACTATTCCATTTTGTTAAATTAGTAGGAGTACTGACACAAGATAATTTGGCAGTTAGTTCGTTAGTTCCATTTGTAATAAGATGGTAATTGTTAGTATATGTGTAATTCCAAGTAGAATAATCATTTTCTCCACCAGGGCCAGTTGCTATAGCTTTTTGAAATGGCTTTATATTATTTACGTCTGCATACACTATACAATCAGAGGTGGCATTATCCGTAGACGTTCCGGAGATAGTGAGTTCTCCTACTGGAACTTCTTGACCCTGTTCATGTGAAGTAATCTTTAATCCTAATATATTTTGTAATTGCGCATAAATTGCAGTATCAGTCACAGTAGCAGAAACAAGGATGATTATTGCTAGAGTAAAAAGAGGGAAAAACACCCTAACAGTCTTATTCATAGAAGATGATGATGCTTTCTTCAAACTGTCTACAATGCTATTAAACAATCCGCATTATATAACCGTTGGATTGCGATAATTCCGACCTAACAGGTTGAAACATTTCACTTAGGAAGTTTTATTCATGCATATATCTAACGGTCATTATATTTCCTCTAAATATAAGTTAACAAATACATATTATACTTTAACTAAAGGGAAAGAGCAACAAGCGTTGTTTAACTCACGTTGATTTTTCGGATATAGTAAACTTACAGTCATATGTTTACTACTATCACTTTATCTTTTTGCGCTATTTAAAAGTCAGAAGAATAGTTCAGTAGCGTTAGTAAGAAATGAAAATAGGATTTGATCCAAGGCCAGATATGGCAAATCAAGGATATGTAAGCTTACTGATATCATACAATCTTTAAATATAATTTTGAGTATATGTTCATACAAAATTAATTTAAATGAAGTGATAATACATTAGTGAAGTTCAAAACAGCAATGCACGTATTTCTTGCAAATCTTGTCGTATTAATGTTGACATCCGTCTCAATGGATACATCTTTTGCTCAAAGTATTTCAAATATTGATAATAGTCTGCCTAATAACATAACTGTCTCATCAGCACCCAATGCCTTACAGGGCACAAGTGATGACGGTGTATTCAAAGTAATGGTAGATTGGAAGAGAAATAATATAAACAAGGAAAATACCTTTGATCTAACGTTTATTGAATCTAAATCAGGCGTACATATTGAAAATATAATATATGATATAATGTTGTTTAAGGATGGAAAGCATCTAACAGAATCACACCGATCCTCCCAGACAGCGAAACAGCAAAAATTTGTCTTTGCTGACCAGGGCTCCTATACTTTAAGAATTGAGAATATCAACAAAACAGGAGCAGGCATTAATATACCAATTCAAGTTACCTGAATTCCCTTTTAGCCTATTAGCCATAATGGCAGCATTATTTAGTACAATAGTTATTGCTACAAGGTCCAAGTTCGCAGATCAGGAAAGTGACTAAAGAATTCAAGTTTAATATTTTCATATACATAAATTAAAACATTTTCTTCGTCTCTATCTAATAATAAGATGGATGTAATATAGTCTATCAGGCTATAAATATAAGAATATTGAGAATTGGTACGTTTGTTTCTTAATGATGGATGGATTGATCTAATCTAATTCCTTGTATCCTAATGCAGTTTGTTTCAAGTCATCTTTTATACGAACCATTAATTATTAATAATTTTATTATATAAAATTTTATTACACAATTATACCTTATGTATTTTGACAATTATAAAGCTTATTGGCATGACTTTATCTGCGAACAATTAGTATTATATCTATTATATAACAATATTCTAATATATATTTATAGATATAATAAGCAATCTCATTATGCACCATTTGTATGATTTTCAAAAAACTTGCAAAGATACTAACATGATGCATATGGAGATGCCTCGTGCATTTGGACACTAAAGACACAAACCAGAGCTTTCAGTTGATCTGCCTTACGCCAATTTTGAGTAGATATGAGTAGCCTGGATTTGGCTCAATGTATTTATAATCCGAAAACGTAAAGAAGATATTGAAGAGTCCTTTCCTTACTATTTAAT
>DASQYF010000307.1:0-4498 GCA_035639375.1 Nitrososphaeraceae archaeon | reverse complement strand
TGATTTGGACAATTGGTTCTAAAATCAGACAAGAATTTTGCAAGCTTTGGTCCATTCTGACTTGCTATAAATTTAGCAATAGTCCAGCCTGACGGATTTGTTGCAGTATTTGAACCCATGTATATAATGGGCCCAAGGGGGTTTGAACCCCTGGCCGACCGGTTATGAGCCGGTCGCTCTACCAGGCTGAGCTATGGGCCCACGATCAAAAAGTCGATAATGGCTAACAATATATAGGTTTTGAGATCGATATAATTACATATCATTACAATACAATTTAGAACTCTACATAATTTTTCTGGACAGAATCCAAGAGTTTGTTCTGGGCCTCTAGTGATTTTATAGCTGCATTGAAAGCATGCTTTTGTTTGTATTCAGGAATAGTTTGTAAAACGTTTTTCCAGACTTCTGAATGTCTCAAATCTACCTCTTCATGGATTTCTAAATATTTGGTGGCATCATGACTTTTCACTCCATAAAAATTATTCAAGCCATCAATTTTTGATCTACTAATCCGTGGCAATTCTCTTTCGTATGCATACATAGATGCCACTGCTTCTTCTAATGATAATTCTGTTAGTCGAGTTAATGTGGAAACGGCCATATTAGTCTCAGGTTGGCCCTTATAACTAGTAAGCTCTTTCCTGTCAACACCCATAGCGGCTGAGAATATTATCCATGGTTCAATGTGTTCATACTCTTCCTTCAGATTCTGACTAACGTCTCTCTTTAATGAAGGATTTGTAACCATATTAAAAATATTTTCTACGAACTTTGGTACAACTTTTACTAGTTGAAAGTATTCCTTTGAGTAACCTTGTAAATGATCAAAAGTAAGTTTTCCTTCAGACCACATTTGATAAAATCTATGTTTGAGCAGACTACGCTTTTCAATTTCGTAGTCGATTCTTTCGATAAGCTGATCTTTCATTCAACAAAAAATAGATTTTCCCATAGAAAAACTTTATGCAAAATACTTGATTCTATCATTCTCAAGTGATAGAATAGGACCTTTCATAAGTAAACCATTTATTATTAAAAAAATTGAAAAAGACATTCGAAATAAAAAAAACCTCATTGTATAACACCATCATCATAATAATATATCTATTAAATCAAAATCCTTCGAAGTACATTACACAAGAAAGGATTTTATGTGAAGTGAATTCAAAACTCTTAAAGTGCTCCGGTGGTGTAGTAGCTGATATACAAAAGATAGCTGCACAATCCGGTCAAGCATTGTGGCCTTTCGAGTCGCAGATCCCGGGTTCAAATCCCGGCCGGAGCATTGCTATAAACAATTGAGCATTATTCCTGTGTTTTTGCATCTATTTGGTAAAGCATTAATATGTTGAATATTTCAAGATAATGACAGGCAAGAAGCATTCTTTGAATAGAAGAAACCTGGAAACTAATCCTTTGTTAGAACAGTTCAGTGAATATCTGTTAAAAATAGATGACGCCCTCAAACGCGAATTAGATCTCTATTCGTGGTCAGAGTTTTATGCTCCGTTAAGATATGCATGCGATGGAGGCAAACGCATCAGACCACTCATTCTAGTGCTTTCTGCTGAAAGTGTAATGCCAAGAATGGCAGACTCATTAAGGATTGGCGAACACATTTTTTTCGCTGCTTGTGCCATAGAACTTTTGCATACAGAATCTGTTATCCATGATGATATTATTGACGAAGAGAATCTGCGACGTGGAAAGCCCTCTTTTCATGTAAAGTATGGATATAACAGCAGTATTCTGACTGCTGATTTTGTGTTAGGAATTATTCTCAGTATAGGCTCCAAGTTAAATAATCCACGTGTAGCAAATGAACTTTCTAATGCTGCGATTAAAATGAGTGAAGGCGAGATGATGGAAATTAAGTTGGCTGAAGATCTTAAAATGGGAGAGGATGACTATGTCAAAGTTCTTGAACAGAAGACTGCCTCTCTTTTTGAAGCGTCTGCAAAGATAGGAGCAATAATAGGTGGAGGAAAAGAGGAAGAAATCCAAGCCATGGCTACTTTTGGCAATTTGCTTGGAATAGCTTACCAAATTCATGATGATTTAATTGATTGGAATAATGAAGACAGACTCTTTAATATATTGGTGAAAAAGAATGAACAGTCAAAGGAATTTGTCGATCGAATGGAAAAGCTTTACCTATCCTATTCGTCTAAAGCCAAGAAGGAACTTCGTAAGATTAAAGATAGTACGCAAAAGAGCCACTTGGAGCATCTAACAGATTTAGCTTCAGTCCAATTTTGAAGCTATTATTTTTTATTACTAATAATAACTGAATATAAACTGGAACGTCTAAACTTCTAAAAGGTTACTTTAAATCGCTGCCATTGTTCAAATCAGTAAATAATTGTATGATATATGTAATTATCTACACGATTGCCTGCAGGTGAGTCTAGTGATTTACTTGGTATCACTCTAATATTAAATTAAATGGGTAGTTATCTTTGTCTCTCTCTTCTTATCTTAAGAAGAAAGATATGCTACGTTATCCTAAAGAGATAAAATTACACTAGGAAAGTTGCTCGATAATAAATTAAGAATCTAATAGATAAAATATTGTCTAAATGCTTGCAAAATTAGCTTTTAAAAATATCTTAATATTAGTATAATCACATACATTATCATAATAAACAAATGTTCTCGGATTTTGGATACTTTAAACACTCTAAAATAAAGGACTGATTTTGATTTCTGTTTGAAATATACCTAAAATATAAAAGAGAAGAAAAATCAATCTAAAAAGATAAAGAAGACTCATTGAATTAGTTAGACAAAAGAAAGCGATAGAGAATTATCATAATGTCAAAATTCACAATAATTGATAAGTATGATAGAATAGATATTACTCAAAAAAAGGATTTTATATATATCACTAAGTCTGACCAGCAACAGAAGAAGTGACATTCGCTAAATCAGGCACTGCTTGCGAAGCAAAGTCAAGTAGCGGGGCATGCCAAATACCAAAACCTACCATAAAAATTATCGCAAAAATCAGTACTGCAACTATAGCTATCGGCTCTTTGATCTTACTCATATCTGTCGCATCTTCCATGTACATCTTCCTAATTATCCATGCATAATACCCTAATGATAAAGCGCTATTAAGAACCGCGGCTATGGCAAGATATGGACCCCATGCCACTATTGGTGCGCTATCAATTGCAGCACTGAACAGAACCAACTTACTCCAGAAACCGTTAAGAGGTGGTACGCCAGCAAGAGCAAGAAGGGAGATAGTGAGTGCAATTGCAGTGATTGGCATTCTTCGTCCGAGTCCTTTGTAACTCTCTAAACCATAACTGGATAGGCCAACTACCACTGCTGCTGCGGCAATGAAACCTGCCGATTTCATCACCGCATGGTTAAGTATATGAAATAGTGATCCCGCTAAGGCCTGATCAGAATATGGAGCAAGTGCTATACCCATCAAAATATAACCTGCCTGTGCTATACTTGAATAAGCAAGTATTCTGGGAACGCTCTTTTGTATCAATGCTCCAAAGTTACCGATAGTCATAGTAAAGACTGCGAGTATGGCAAGAGTTATTGTCCAATCTGCATTCAATGCAAACATACCAAGTACTACTACTCGTAAGCCGGCGGCAAAACCAGCCTTTTTGGTTCCTGCAGCAAGAAGTGCACCAATTGTAGTTGGTGAACCCTCGTATGCATCGGGCAACCACATATGAAATGGCACAAGCCCCATTTTAAATCCGAAACCCGCAATAAATATGGCAATTGCTAGAAGCCCTATGGGAATAAGATCTGCTTGCAAATTAGCCATCGTTTGAATAGCAGCACCAATATTTGTCGTGCCTGTTATCCCATATACCAGACCAATACCAAAAACTAGAATTGCTGACGATAATGCGCCAAACATAAAATATTTGATAGCAGCTTCATTTGAAATAGGATCGCGTTTTGAAAATGCAGCCAGTGCATAAGTAGGTATAGACATTAACTCCCATGCAACAAGTAACATTAGAAGATCAGTGGAATAAGCAATAATTACCATCCCTATGCTGGATAGTAATATAAGAGAATAGTACGCAGCTGGATTTGCTCTGCCTTTCATATAATCCCATGACGAAGCTGTTACCATAATAGAGACTATTAACAATGAAATTGCAAAAAATGAACCGAACATATCATCGGCAAGAAGTCCTTGGCTAAATGCAACTGCAGGCATAACTTCTCCAGACAATATACGGAAAATTATTATTCCTATTACAATAATCAAAGCACCAAACGCGATACCGCTGTAGAGTTTATTATTTGAGCCCCTTTCTCTTTTCAGAGCATCTAGAACAGGGATCGCGAGTCCCACTGCCCCTAATATTGTTATTACTAGGGCTGGAGTCGAAAGTAAATCTACCATTTATTCTTTCATTGCCTCCTATAACAATAGTAGCATTACTACAACTATCATAATTCCTACACCAAAAACGAATAAGTATGTTTGAGTTATTCCAGTCTGTCC
>DASQYF010000306.1:0-3421 GCA_035639375.1 Nitrososphaeraceae archaeon | reverse complement strand
CCATTCATTAGTATTAAGATTCTATCTAATACAGATTATCAAATCAGTATAAATATTCTTAAGACATCGTAATTAGTTATATTGGTTGAAGAAATATCATTTACAGGCAGTTCAAAAAACTGTTGTATTTCCTTTATTGATATAGTAGATTCTACCAAGATTACTACAACTGAAATAAATGATGCAGAAAAAATTAGAAAATATTATTCAATATTTATCAATACAATGGCAGCTATAATTAGAGATTTTAATGCAACTATAATTAAGAATACTGGTGATAGCTTGCTATATTATTTTCCAGAGACATCAAATAATTCTTCTGCTGCTGTTGATGATGACGACGGCATATCTGTATTCAAAGAGATATTTGAGTGTGGTCTGACAATGGTAGAAGCCAGCACAATTATTAATACAAAGAATCAAGAAGAAGGTTTACCGGCTCTCAATTATAGGATTAGTGCTGACTATGGAAGAGTAGAGATTGCTAAATCAATGACTTCTACAAGCGACGACTTGTTTGGCCCTACAGTGAGTCTATGTGCAAAGATAAATTCTATGGCACCTATAAATGGAATGGTCATAGGTAGGGATTTATATGAAGTGACAAGATCTTCTCCTCCTTCTTTTGATAATGATTACTATTTCTCTGAAATAGGAAAATACCCAATTACTGAGCTAAAATATCAGCACTATCCAGTGTATTCAATAATAAGAAATAAGAACAAAGAAAATAACAGCAAGACTTTGAATCTGTATAAAAACGTCCCTTAATTAAATACCTTTTGTCAGATTTGGATCGCTTATATTTAGAATGCTAGCACGTCTGTAGGTGTTATGTCGTGTCAGTTAAAAAACAACACTGCCTTCTACTCTTAACTGACTTTTTACATATACATAAGAGTATAGATTTGTCTGTCTGTAGTTTACTATCTATCCAGTTCATTCTATTTTCTCTTTGTTCTTAACCCAAAGGTTCTGTAGCCGGGATGATGACGTTCATTGTCTTTATTAAAGGAAAAGAATTGTTACAAGTATTCCAGAAAATGTATTAGGACTCCGAGGTTTAGATGTTACAGGATTTAAGTTAACAGAGTATATCTAATATACAAATAACACAAATTTTAATGAACAATATGTTACAAATAGTTCTTTAGCATCAACAACAAAAATCCCATCAATATAAGATTTCTATCGTGCATTAATCACAATGAATTATATACAATTTGAAATCTCCTTAAATAATAGTAGAGATTGAAGTTTTCACATGACAATGGAGCTCAACAGAAAAATCAAATTAGTTATGAACATGACCTTAGAAGCAACAGGTATAATTGCAGCAGTAGCTATATTTGGAGCAGCAGCACAAATTAGTTTCCTGGATTCTGTATTTGCACAAGGACAACAACAACAATCCTTCAACGATCACGTATTTGTTGCAAATGAATTATCTAACACTATTTCTGTAATAAATCCTAAAAACAATACACTTGAAGATACTATAGACCTTACAGGTTTTGATAATCGAAAACCTTTCTCATTTAATGCTAGTACGCCATTAGCTGCTATGCATTTGACCCCTCTTTATAATGGTGCAATAGACACTCATGGAATGAATTCATCTCCAGACGGTAAGTTAATTGCAGTAACAGCAAGAGGTTCAAGTAATATATATTTGATTAATACAACAACTCTTGAAAAAACAGGTCCTGATAATGGCATATTTGTGGGCAGAGAACCACATGTTCCTACCTTTACATTAGATGGTAAGTCAATTTGGACTACAGTAAGAGGATCTAATTATATAGCAGTAATAGATGTAAATGATGCTATTAAAAATAATCGAACATTCTACAATGAAGCTATATCCACAGTCAATGCACCATCAATGATATGGTTTTCTAAAGATGGCAGGCTAGCATTTGTAGGAAGTCAAAAAGAATCAGTAATGGATGTAATAGATACCACATCAAAGAAGAGTATTGCTGTAGTCAATTTAACTAAATCCGATCCAATAGGATTTACTCCATTTGTTAAGGTTACTCCGGATGGGCGTGAAGTATGGCTTGTACATAAGAGTGCTGATGCTATAACAGTGATAAATACTCAACAGCCATTTAATATAATATCCACGATAAAGCTAGAAAAAGGAAGTAAGCCAAACCATGTCGAATTTGCAGGAGAAGGAAGGGAAGATAATGGAAGCGCACGTTACGCTTATGTAACGCTAGCATCTGCTGATCCAAAGACAAATTCAAGTAAAGTAAACATTATCGATGCCATCAATAAATCGATAATCAGTTCTTCTGATAGTCATGGTAAAGAAGCACATGGCATTTGGGCAAATCCTAACGGTACAAGGATTTATGTCGGTCATGAACAGACTCCAGTACTTGCAGTATTTGATATTGATGGACCAAATGCGATTAATCCAAAATCAGTTGCAGATATAGATTTAGGTGGTGTGAATATGCATAATGGACAATTTCTTCCAAGCAAAAAATCGATAGACGTTGTGTATGACGACATCATTACAGGAAAATAAAAAATAGATAAAGACATACATACATACATACATACCTGCACTATCACAATATAGAGCAAATTTCTCTATTTGTTATTCAATACGAATTTCAAAATTCTGACCTAAAGAGATTGACCCGACCATCAATATCATTCACCTCGCCTCACCTCTCCTCTCCTCAAGGACAGTGATTCTATCGTAATCGAAGAACAGAAAGGAACAAAAACACAACTACTCAAATTAGTGACATTAATTAAACATGTTCTGGCATAGGATATACTAAACCGTCTTTTCTATATTCTTTCCAGCAATCAGAATGAAAGAAAATTAGAATTTCTATGTCTGATTCGTCCATGTCCCATCCACAATATTTACATATTCTCTTCTCATCATTATGAATATGGCCTTTCTTTTTCTCTATCCTCTTCAATTCAACCTGCTCTAATGACTTGCTATTTTCTCACTTAGACAGTATTTAAGGAATTTCTCATTTATTGGATTCTGTATTGCTGCAATGTTTAAAAATTTTACCAGCGATGGTAAATTCATAATCAATGCGGCATCTGAAGATAGTACCGATAAAGTTCAATTTCTTCTTCCACATGATATTGCTATCGATTCTTCTGATAATGTGTATATAGATGACACCGAAAATGTGCATCAAAAAAAGGAATGCTATTTTTTATTTTTTAGGTAACAATATAATGACAGAACACTAATGAACAACAAACATAGCAAAAAGAATACAGATCAAAACCAGCAGCTGCATCGGTCTAGTTCAACTATTAATAAATTAGCAACGACAAGGGTTGTAACATTAATCAAAAGAAATCATATGCTTTTTATGTAGTTTCTAGTTAGAGTCAATAGGTTGATTCAAGCGTTCTTGGATGCTCCATT
>DASQYF010000305.1:0-15136 GCA_035639375.1 Nitrososphaeraceae archaeon | reverse complement strand
GAATGTAAAATTCTCGAGATCTTTGAGACTTTAACTTCAAAGATGCTCTTTCGTGCACAAACAGAAATAGCCATTCAATTATTAGAACTTGGTCCTTCCTTGACTATTACTAATGGTAGCAACTGAAATGAGCGCCAAAGTTATAAGTTCTCTTGGAAAAGAAATCCCACGAGTCGTTTCTAACCTTAATAGAAATATTTAAGATAGCTATCATATTGATCACATTAGAATAACTTATCTCGTTAAATCCTTAAAACATTAATCTTGTACCTATTATAAGAGTATTTACTTGTCCGGTGCATATAAATCATTAAATGGATTTGCAACGCCTTCTGGAACAAAAAAATATCTAGACTATGCGATTCAAAAAGGCAAACCTTCGGGTCATTTTCGTAATTTTGATGGTCTATACCTATCTAGTATAGGAATGGGAACTTACCTTGGCCAACTATCCATAGAAGACGATAATGATATTGAAAATGCAGTTTATGATTCCATCAAATCAGGGGCAATTAATGTCATTGACACTGCAATTAACTATAGGGCTATGAAGTCAGAGAAAAACATAGGTCAAGCATTGTTACGCCTTATAAATGACGGTATTATTTCAAGAGATGAAGTTTTTATTTGTACGAAGAATGGCTACATTACAAATGATGGCGAATATCCCAGAGTCGATGTAATGGAATACATGCAAAAAATGTTCATTTCAACCGGAGTTATCAAACCTAATGATATAAGCTCTGGTTACAATGTTCTTAACCCCAATTACATTGCAAGATGCATTGATAAATCATTGATCAATATGCATTTGAGTTGTATTGACCTAATGTATATCCATAATGCCTTTGAAAGTTGGTATGAGGATATTAATAGAGAAGAATTCATGCAGATGTTATCAAAAGTGTTTGAAGTTTATGAAAAATATCGTTCTAGTAACAAAATCAAATATTACGGAATGGCAACTTGGACTTGCTTTAGAGTACATCAAAATAATAGAGAATATCTATCATTGGAGGAAACAGTCAAGGTGGCAGAAAAGGTTGGCGGCAAGAATCATGGATTTCGCTTTATACAACTTCCGTATAACTTGGTTTATAGCGAAGCTGCACTTTTAGAAAATCAGGATGTCGGCTCTATAAAAAACTTGACTATTTTGGAGGCGGCTGAAAGATTAAATGTTGGAGTCTTTACAAGCATTCCATTGTTCCAAAGTCGATTGCTTGACGCAAATATTCCTGATTATGCAGGATTAACCGATCAAGTTGAAAAATTAATACAAATAATACGCTCTACTCCTTCGATTATCGCTCCATTGATAGGCCAAAAGAAACCTCAACATGTACAACAAAATATTAAACTCGCTGATGTTCCTCCAATGAGTAATTTAGAATATAAAGAAGCTATTAAAAAGTTATTCAAAACAAATTTGTGATCGCTTAGTATTCAAAGCTATTGTTATAATCAATCAATTATATTAGATATAATACAATTTCTTTTGAACAGGTTTTCTAATACAGATAGGTTATATCTTCATTGAATAGCTCTAATCAACATTAACCTTAAATCTCTATCATCGAGAGTTCTTTATGGTATTTGCCGTCAAACAGATAATACAATTTTGAGATATTTTCGTCAGTTCAATGATCGCTTATTGTATAAATCTCATAAAATCGTTACGTAATAAATTGTTTCTATAATTATAATCCTAACTCTGTAGCATTTGCATCGATTATCTTCGTTAATCTATTATATTAGACTGATGAAAAAATTTTTTAATGCTTTTCCATCCTAACTGTAAATTCAGTAGCATTTAACTGAATTCCGCATGTGTTACATCTGCCGCTCGATGGACGTAATACATCTCTAACTGATTTTAAATTTATCATCTTATTGATCACACAACCACATTTACCACAGATAATTTCAATGGATGGATATGACATATTTAATATTATAAATTGTCTAAACAATAAGAGAACTCATCAAAATCTTTTGACGAATAAGAGAACTTTTAAAATTCGGGTACATGCATAAGAAAAGGTACGAAACGCCTGCAGACTACAAGATATTCCGAATTATAGTTTTTAAGTCAATGGATAGTGCTGGTATTGAAAATAAATATAAATATAATAACGTTAACATTCGAAATGATGCCTATTGATCCTGTTTGCGGTATCGAGATGGACCAAGAACTTGCTATCATTCATAGCCATAAAAATAAAACTTATTACTTTTGCTGTGATGGTTGCAAAAGAATATTTGCAAGGAAGCCTCACAAATATTCGAAATAATTTAGGAGGTCCAGTATCACTATTGGATCAGAAAGTAAAGACGCTGAATGATGCAAAAGGTCAAAAGCTGTTCTCGTCAGTAAGATAAGATAGAGCAAACCATGGTGAATAAAGCGAAATTCTGAATTTTCAATTGTTAAGGCCTAAGTTATAGAATTGACAATTGACAATCTTACCAAAGAACAAAAACATCATAAATATGATATATCAATTTGGTATATTTTTATAGAAGAGCACTAACAATAACGGTCAATGAAGGCGGTCTTTGTTAAAGGTCAGAACTCAGTTTTAGTTGATGAAGTGGCGCCTCCAAAACCAAATCATGGCGATATAATTGTTAAAATGCGCTCATGCGGCCTATGCGGTTCCGATTTAGAGAAAGTTTATGGTCAATATGGCATGGGGTCTGCAAGGCTTGGACATGAGACTGCTGGTGAGATTATGCAAATAGGAAAAGCAGTAAGAGGCTTTGCTCCGGGGGATCGTGTGTTTATTCACCATCATGTACCATGTTATTTATGCCATTATTGTCTTCATGGAGATTACACAATGTGTAATAGATATCAGAACAGCAATATAGATCCTTGCGGACTTTCTGAACAAATTCTAGTCCCTGAATGGAATATTTCTAGAGGCGGTCTCATAAAGCTCCCAGATAATGTTTCTTATGATGAAGCCTCTTTGATAGAGCCTCTGGCGTGTTGTCTAAGAGCATTGACAAAGTGCAATTTCCATAAAGGAGATGATATTGCAATTTTGGGCTCAGGTCCAGCGGGTATGATGCATATGCTTCTTGCAAAGATATTTGGCGCAGGAAGAATCTTTGTAATTGACATTAATCAATTTAGACTGGACTTTGCGGAGAAATACCATCACCTCACAACTTTCAACTCAATGATTGACAAAGACATCATCAAGAAGATCAGAGAAGCTACGAACGACAGAGGAACGGATATGACAATAGTTGCCACAGGAAATGCAAGTGCGATTATGCAGTCATTTGAAATTACAAGGAGGGGAGGCAGAATAATGCTTTTTGGCGTGCCATCTAAAGGGACCAATATCTCTTTAGATTTAAACAATTTATATTCAAATGAACAAATTCTGATTCCTAGCTACGCTGCATCTGAGATTGAAACCAACCAGGCAATAAAATTAATTGCAGAAAAACGCATAGATATTAACAGTTTGATAACGCATCGTTTCAAAATTGATGATGCAGCGCAGGCAATAAAATGTGCGCACAAAGCTAATGTGGCAATGAAAGTAATTGTTATAACTGACTAGAAAATTAAAAGATATAAATATTGAAAAAGTATACTGTCAGAAGGAATTAGTAGCATGGATTGGGGCATGAAAAATAGAATGTCTAAGATCATTCGTCCAGAAGATGGTCGTTGTTTGATGCTTGCAGTTGATCATGGCTATTTTTTGGGTCCTACAGAGGGATTGGAAATTCCCAGTAGAACTATCAAGCCCCTATTGCCGTACGCAGACTCACTAATGATCACAAGAGGAATCTTAAGAACATCAGTCAACCCTAGTATAGAAGTTCCAATAGTTCTCAGAGTCTCAGGGGGTACAAGTATTGTTGGAGAAGATCTCTCAAATGAGACAATATCAACTTCAATAGAAGAAGCTATCAAGCTTAATGCCAGTTGTCTTGCTATTTCAATCTTCGTTGGAAGTAAATATGAGCATCAAACGCTAGCAAGCTTGTCTCGCTTAGTAGATGAAGGTGAAAAATATGGAATTCCTGTGCTGGCAGTTACTGCGGTAGGAAAGGAAATGACCAGAGATAGTAGGTATCTTGCTTTAGCATGCAGGGTCGCTGCTGAACAGGGAGCACATATTGTAAAAACATACTATTGTGAGAATTTTGAAAGTGTTGTGGAAGGCTGCCCTGTTCCTTTAATCGTGGCAGGAGGCAAGAAATTGCCAAATGAAATCGACGCGTTGAAGTTAACCTATGAGGCTATAGAGCATGGCGCCGCCGGAGTTGATATGGGCAGAAATATTTGGCAATCAACTTATGCAGTCGCAATGATTAAATCTGTAAGATCAATTGTGCACAGCAATTTGGATCTAAGACAATCTTCTGAACTATATATGAAGGAAAAAGAAAGACAGATAAAGGAACAACAAAAAGAAATGAAAGCAGCTGGATAGTCAAACGATCTCCCGTACTTATATAGATCTTCGTATTAAGATTATATTTACCTATGAAGGCAGAAGATTCCTGTTTAGTTTGTTTAGCTCTCAGATACAATCTTGTAATTAAAGCTAATATTACAATTCTGTACCAGATCTAATAGTATAAATGGTCAATGAATGTATTGTCATTTATTGACATCCTTGGCATCGCACTTATACCAATCGATATCATAGCAAGAAGTTTATAGATTGATTTTTGATCTTCCTCTGTTGCTATTATGCATTGGCATAAATTTTATTTCAAATATTGCTATTATCAGCATGAACCAGCAAAATCTTTATTAATTATATCATTGCATTGTATGAGGAACGTTTCCTAAGGACGGTGGAGGGTTTATATTAACTTCTTCGCAGTTCCAGGTTAAAGATGTCTCAGTTATCCTGTTGCTGCCGAAGCTAAGATCTCTGAATTGAGCTCTGCACTCCCCCCGTTTTAGCAGAGCGTTTATTTAGAAAAAATATTGGTGAATAACAATATATGGTGGAAATGACAGGGGCAAAAGCGCTCATTTATGCTCTAGAAAAAGAGGGTGTCGACACAGTGTTTGGTCTTCCCGGAGGAGCTAACTTACCTATCTATGATGCTTTAGTAGACGCAAATTTCAGACATATACTTGTTCGACACGAACAATCCGCCGCCCATATGGCTGATGGCTATGCAAGAATTAAAAGAAAAGCTGGTGTCTGCTTTGCCACTTCAGGTCCAGGCGCGACTAATTTAATTACAGGAATCGCAACGGCCTATGCTGACTCATCACCTATGGTTGCAGTAACTGGTCAGGTTCCATTAGCCATGATAGGAAAGGATGCATTTCAGGAGACAGACATAATAGGTGTTGCAAATCCTTGTACTAAATACGCGTTTCAGCCGAGGGCTGCCGAGGAAATTCCGGAAACAGTGAAAAAGGCATTCTACATAAGCGAAAGCGGAAGACCAGGTCCTGTCCTTATTGATATTCCAAAAGACGTACAGCAGTCTTCTGCAAATATGAAATTTCCAGATCTTATCAAGGTACGTGGATACAATCCTATTATTGATGCAGATCTTTCCCACATAGGAAACGCAGTGGAACTATTATTGAAGGCAGAGAGACCAATAATAATGGCTGGCGGTGGAGTCATCCTCTCAGGTGCTTTTTCTGAACTACAGGCTGCAGCAGAATTGTTAATGAGTCCTGTCGTGACGACATTTAAGGGTAAAGGGGCTTTTCCAGAAAATCATCCTCTGGCAATGGGTCCTATAGGAATGCACGGTCATGCCGAAGCAAATAAGATCATCCTTGAAGCAGATTGCATATTAGCAGTAGGAGCCAGATTTTCTGATAGATCTGTTGGCAGATATGATGAATTCGGAAAAGGAATGAGTATCATTCATATGGACGTTGACCCAGCAGAAATTGGTAAAAATAAATCTGTTGATGTAGCAGTAGTAGGGGATGTCAAATCTTCTCTGAGAACCCTTGTAAAGATGCTCTCCAAGAAAATAGTAAAAAAAAATACAGACTATCCATGGTTAAAGAGAAGACTTGAATTGATCAATTATTATGCTGAAAGCATTAAGGATTTTCCGAGAGACTTAACTGCTAGGAAAGCATTAAAAAAACTTAGAGAAATCTTACCTTCAAAGGCGATTGCTACTACGGAAGTAGGTCAATGCCAAATGTGGGCATCATTGCATTTTGACGTTATTTGTCCTGGTACTTTTTTTAGTTCTACGGGATTGGGAACAATGGGTTTTGGATTTCCAGCTTCAATAGGCGCTAAAGCAGCTATGCCAGACGTGCCTGTAGTCGACATCGCCGGCGATGGTTCGTTTAATATGACTGAGAATTCTCTTGCAGTTTCAGTCCTTGATAATTTACCTGTAATTGTTTTTTTAATGAATAATTATATCCTAGGAATGGTAGCTCAATGGCAACGGACATTTTATAATAGAAGATATATGGGTGTGCACCAGCATAGATGCCCTGATTATGCAAAAATAGCCGAAGCATATGGCGCGCAGGGAATAAAAGTTCAGTCCCTGCAAGATTTAGAAAAAGCAATAAAATCAGCTTTAAAAACGGATGTTGCTACTGTCATCGATATACCCATCGATCCAGAAGAGGACGTCTATCCGTTTGTTGCACCAGGAACTGGCCTTAAGGATATGATAACGGGATCATGAATTAAATTATGACGATTACGCCTGTTTCTTCACAATTGAATATGTCTACTGTGCATGACAAAGCGTGGTATATAATTTCTGCCATCGTAGAGGATAAACCTGGAGTTTTGTTCAGGATAACTAATCTCTTTAGGGCGAGGAACTTTAATATAGAAAGCATCACAGTTGGATCAACTGAAAATGTAGATCTTTCAAGAATGACTATTACAACAGAAAGTGATGAAAGGACATTAGATCAATTGGTGAAACAGCTAAGAAAACTAATTGACGTAGTAGATGTAAAAGTTCTTGATATAATGAGAACTGTTTATCGTGAACTTGCTTTAATAAAATTGAGAGCGGTAGATCCCACTACCAGAATGGAAATAACCAATTTTGCATCCATTTTTAGAGCAAATATACTAGATATTAGTAAAGAGACTATTATTGTAGAAGTTACTGGTACGCCTGACAAAATAGATGCATTTAAGAACCTTGTCGATCATTACGGGATAATCCAATTGGCAAGAACAGGTGTTTCGGCTCTTCCACGAGGTACATACTCTTAATGTCCAGTTCAAAAGAAATAATAAAGGTTTTCGATACTACCTTAAGAGATGGTGAACAGACTCCGGGTGTGTCTGTTACTCCAAAGCAAAAAGTTGAGATTGCTTCTAAACTTGACGAGTTAGGTGTTGATATAATCGAGGCAGGTTTTCCTATAGTTTCTCATGGAGAAATGGAAGCAATGACAAACATAGCAAAGCAAGGACTAAAGGCAGAGATATGTGGTCTAGCCCGGACGATAAAAACTGACATAGATGCTGTTATAAAATGCAATCTTCCATATGTCCATACCTTTATTGCTACTTCTGATATTCATATGCAATACAAGCTAAAGATGACTCGTGAGCAGGTTCTAGAAAAAGCTGTCTCGGCAGTAGAATATGCAAAAAGACATGGTATGAAGGTAGAATTTTCTGCAGAAGATGCAACAAGATCGGATAAAAAATTCTTAAAGGAAATTTTCAAGGCGGTCGAGATAGCAGGTGCTGATAGGATAGACATACCGGATACTGTTGGATATGCAACACCACAATATATAACTGAACTTGTAAATGACATTAAATCAGTGACAAATTTGGCTATCAGCATGCATTGTCATGATGACTTTGGGTTGGCAGTGGCTAATACGATCGCCGGGATTAATGCTGGTGCTAATTGTGCTCATGTGACAATTAATGGACTCGGAGAAAGAGCAGGAAATGCGTCCTTAGAGGAACTGGTCATGGCACTTCAATGCTTATTCAACAAGGGACATAATATTAAAACTGAATTCCTTTATGAAACATCCAAATTTGTGTCTAATAAAATGGGAATAATCGTTCAACCTAACAAAGCCATAATAGGTGAAAATGCGTTTGGCCATGAGTCTGGCATCCACACACACGGGATCTTGAACAATCCTCTTACTTATGAACCTATTAATCCTGAGATCGTAGGAAGAAAAAGATGGCTTCAAGCAGGTAAACATGCAGGTGCTCATGGAATTAGAGCAATGTTAGAAGACTTCGGTATTAAACCTACAGATGATCAGATTCACTTAATTGTGGAAAAACAAAAAATACTCGCAGACAAAGGCAAGTCTATAACAACTGCAGAGCTCTTGTCTATTGCTGGAGAGATTATGAATAATAGCAAATTTGAAGAAAAATTCAAGCTCTATGATTTTCATATTGTGACTGGCATGAATATCATTCCAACAGCTGTTGTCAGACTGAATTCAGATGGTAACGATTTCATTGCCTCAGAAATAGGAGTCGGACCCGTAGATGCTGCACTAAAAGCAATTCAAAAGATTGCAGGCGAGATGGCTAATATCAAAATTCGTGAGTACAAACTTGATTCTATTACTGGCGGTTCAGATGCCTTGGCAGAGGTTGTTATCAAAGTAGAAGATAAAAACGGCAACATCGTTTCTGCACGAAAGTCAGGAGAAGATGTAGTGATTGCGTCAGTACAGGCTATGATGGATGCGATTAATAAGATAATGCTAAGAAAGATTCTATATACTAAGAATTAAGTTTATTATACAATATTAAAGGATAAAGACTATTTGTCAAGGTACAATATTGCTCTTATCGATGGTGACGGAATCGGTCCTGATCTCACATCCTCTGCAAAATCAATCTTGGAGCATATAAGCGATAATTCCAAAACCAAATTCACTATAGAAGAAATTTCCGCTGGAGATAATGCAATTAGTAAATTTGGCAAAGCATTACCAGATTCAGCCATGGCTAAAGTAAAAAAGTCTGACGCCTGTCTGAAAGGCCCGGTAGGAGAAAGTGCGGCTGATGTAATCATCGTCTTAAGACAAATGTTTGATCTTTATGCAAATGTCAGACCATCCAAATCTTTTCCCAACGTTCCGACTCATTATAATAATGTAGACTTGGTGATTATACGTGAGAATACTGAAGACCTATACTTGGGATGGGAGTTTTACGCTGATGAGAATACCGTTATTGCATTAAGGCTAACTTCAGAAAGGGCATGCAGAAGAATTGCCGAATATGCCTTCAAAATGTGTACTCTTAGGAACAAAAAAAGTAAAGTTGTAGCAGTCCATAAAGCAAATGTCCTTCGAAAAGGCGACGGGTTGTTTGCAAGGACATGTAAATCAGTTGCGGAAAAATATCCGAATATAGAATATAGCGAATTATATGTGGACGCGTGTGCGATGAATTTAATTCGAAGTCCTGAAGAATTCGATGTTATATTAACTACTAACCTTTTTGGGGACATACTATCGGATGAAGCATCGCAGATAGCAGGAAGTCTAGGAATGGGATCGGCCGCAAATATAGGCGATGATTTCGCATTATTTGAACCCGTACATGGCGCAGCATTTGATATTGCAGGAAAGAACATCGCAAATCCTTCATCAATATTACTATCAACAAAAATGATGCTTGAGTGGCTTGCCTATAAGAATAATGATAAAGATGCTCTTAAACAAGGTAATCGAATTGAAGATGCTATTGTTAGGGTGCTGGAAAAAAATAAAAAAACAAAAGATATAGGAGGAGAACTCACCACAAAACAGTTCACAAATCTAGTTAAAACTAATCTGTCTTAAGATATTATGTTAGTATTATAATGCTTATAAATCGATATTGTATCTCATTACTTACATCTCCTCTCCTAATTCAAGTTCCTCTTCTCTGCCATGCTATAAACATGAAAATGAATGGAATAATCATGATCGCAGTTGTAATAAGGATAGGGTGAAATGCTGTTGCAGGAATATTGTAACCAAGCATTTGTAGAAAAGGAATAGGATAAACAGTAAAGATCCAAAATCCAAAAAGAATTGCTATGATAATCTTATTTCTTCTAATAACCGAAAGAAGGCTAATTTTATTAACCATTCGTCTGGCACAATTAACACATTTTATAGTATATCCTCCAGTTACATCTGCTGGTGATATACAAGAAGAACATATTTTGCTTTCACAAAAATAACATCGCTTATTTGCAAATTGTGAACCACATACAGCACAGTTCAAAACCATTCTCACTCTATATATACAGCGATTCAATATTAATTATCCTGCGTCAAAACGATACACTACATTAAATTGTTAGCAAGCACTAGAATAATATTAACTTAATATTTAAATCTGAAGTATACACAAACTTTCAAATGCTTAAAGATAACTCTGTTAAATATATTTTCATTATCAATATAGTTTTAACATTGTGGTAAAGCTTATTTTCAAAAAGGGGAAATAATTAATGAGAAAGTACATATATGTTCGTTCAATTAGTCTTTTTGTGGCGCTTCACAGAATTCTGTCAATACACCATGTAAGGATTTCGGATGAATGAAGATAATTCTTCTGCCATAAGAACCGGAACGTAGGCTTCCTAACATTTTCATTCCTTCTGCTGAAGCTTTTGCAACATCTTTTTCTATATCATCGGCGGTGATTGCTATGTGATGTATACCTTCACCTCTTTCATCAAGAAATTTTTTTATAGGACTATCAGCAGAGGTAGGCTCCATGAACTCTATCCTTGTATCTTCTAAATCAAGCATACCAACCCTCACTTTTTCGTTTGGTACAACCTCAAATTTAAGCCGATCTATATTTAGAATCCTTTGATAGTCTTTCACTGCTTCATCTACATTGTTAACGGCAATTGCGATGTGGTCTACTCTCATCTGAGTTACGTGTGAAACTATTGATAATATATAATATTTTGTTCTAACCTATAACGGTGTAATACTATTAAAGCTATGATTATCATGAGAGACATAAACAATAGTTTTGTTTAACCAAAAGATAATATGTTATCATAACGAAATGATAAAGTATATGTCGCATGTTTATAATAACCCTTATTCCAATTAGAACGTATGTGGACTGTTTTGAATGATATTCCTTTACCTTTTGACAATAACCAGAAAACAAGAGATATTAAAGACATTATGTAATAAAATACTTTAGAACCAAATATTTGAGACAGCTTTATCATCTAGTCAAGGCGTTAATATATCTCATTTTTCTATTGGATTATAGTCAAAAAGGGCTTCGACAAAGCTCATAGTGCCTATGTGTACTTTTGATATTATCTCTTGAATGGACTTTTTGCAAAAAAATATAGATTTAAAATGATACCTTTGGTTCATATCTTCCAAATATTTGTCCTAATGTACTACTTATTTCTCCAAGAGTAGCATAACTCTTTACTGCCTTAATAATATGTGGCATCAAATTTTCATCTGGGTTTTCCGCAGCCCTTTCTAATGCAGTGACAGCATGATGGACTTTTATATTGTCTCTAGAGGTTTTAAGGTCCTTTAACCTAGCCACCTGCCTTCTCTCGATCTCTGTGTCAATACGATTTAGAATCGGTTCGACGCCCTGTGAATCTTGAAATTTGTTTACTCCAACAATAACTCGTTTTTTCTCGTCGATATCCTTTTTTAATTGGTAAGCATTTTTGCGGATCTCTTCTTGAAAATAGCCTTTTTCAATGGCTATTAGCGCACCACCCATACGATTAATTTTTCTCAAATACTTGTCAACTTCTTCTTCTATTCTATTTGTTAAATATTCAACATAATATGAACCACTCAATGGATCTACGGTCTTAATAACACCGGATTCTGTCGAGATTATCTGTTGAGTACGAAGTGCTATCTTGACAGACTCTTCCGTGGGTAAGGCTAATGCTTCATCCCTCGAATTAGTATGCAGGGATTGGCATCCACCCAAGACAGCAGCAAGTGCCTCCATAGTAACTCGAACAATATTATTATCAACTTGCTGAGCAGTTAACGATTCGCCACTGGTCTGGACATGAAAGCGCAAATGCAATGATTTTGCGTTCTTAGCGTGGAACTTTTCCCTCATAATTTTAGCATATATGCGTCTTGCAGCTCTAAATTTAGCTATTTCCTCAAAGAATTCCATGGTACAACAGAAGAAGAATGATAATCGTGGAGCAAAATCATCTATTCGTAATCCTCTTTTAGTGCACATTTCTATATACTCAATTGCATTAGCAAAGGTAAAGGCTAATTCCTGAACAGCATTCGATCCTGCCTCTCGCATGTGATAACCAGAGATACTAATAGGATACCATTGTGGAACAAATTTTGAAGAATACTGAATCATATCTCCGATAAGTCGTATAGAAGGTTTAGGCGGATAGATATAGGTATTTCTAGCAATATATTCTTTGAGTATGTCATTTTGAGTTGTTCCTCTAAGATCAACTGGCGATACTCCCTGAGATTCTGCAATACTTATATAGAATGAAAGAAGTATAGATGCAGTAGAATTAATTGTCATAGAAGTGCTAACTTTATCAAGAGGTATGTTTTGAAAACTGGTCATCATGTCCTTGATAGAACTGATAGCGACGCCAGTTCTTCCCACTTCGCCTTCGGATTGAGGATCATCTGAATCTCTTCCAGTTTGAGTTGGTAGGTCGAAGGCAAGAGATAATCCAGTCTGTCCGCGATCAAGTAAGAATTTGAATCTATTGTTTGTCTCTTCTGCACTTCCGAAGCCACTATATTGTCGCATTGTCCATAAACGTTCGCGATACATATTCGGATATAATCCTCGCGTATAGGGAAATCTTCCAGGTTCTTCTTCTAACAGCTCGAATTTGGATAAGTCTTTTTTATTATAAACTCTTTTTACCGGGATTCCAGAATCTGTTTTGATTGGTTCTGCGGGCATAATTCATATTCACCTCAACAAGTCGTCGGCTAATTGTTCAGCAGCCTGATATGGATCTGTCCTTTTGCTTATTAATTTATCAATTAAATCATAATATCTTTTGTTCGAAGTTAACATATATGAAACTTTTTGTTGAATCATGTTTAAAACCATATCTCTTAGTTCTGCTTCGATCATTTTTTTCTCTTTTTCTTTATAATCCATTCTTTTAGCCCTTAGTAATTCATCAATACTATGTGCTAATTTCTTTATCCCCATCCCTGTCTTTGCTGAAGCTTTTAACACTACAGGTTTTTTCTCTGTGTTTCCTATTAAATCTAAAATAGAGTTAAACAAGGTAGATGAGCCTTGTAAATCGCCCTTATTAATAACATAGAGATCACCTATTTCTGATAAGCCTGCTTTTATAGCCTGTATATTGTCGCCTGTGTATGGTGTGAACACGACTGCAGTAATATTTACAATCTTAGAGATTTCTATCTCTAACTGTCCGGCTCCAACGCTTTCTATAAGGATAAGATCATAGCCGGCTGCATCCAATATTCTAATCACGTTACGAAGGGAGTTTGAAATTCCTCCGACTGCACCTCTTGATGCCAAACTTCTCATAAAGAGATTATCATCTTCGATAACACCCTGCATCCGAACTCTGTCTCCCAAGATGGCTCCACCGGTTATTGCGCTAGTAGGATCTACTGCGATAATAGCCGTTTTATATCTCATTGCTTGCAATTCTGGTACTAATTTTCCAATAAGTGAGCTTTTGCCTGCTCCTCCAGGGCCTGTAAAGCCTACTGTTTTAGCATTGCCGGTTTTACCAAAAATTTGTCTTAAAATAATTTTTGAATCAGGCTCGTCGTTATCGACAATAGAGATTGCCCTTGACAATGAACGTCTTTCGCCTTCTAACAGGCCCTTTACAATTGGAAGCATTGTTTTGATAACATATTCTCAATATTAAATACTTCTTAGAGGCCATTGATGTACAAATTGCTCAGCATCAACACATTTCTCTTTCTATGAAAAGACAAACATCAAAAATTAAGCTGTCGATCATAGGTTCAATTGAATCCAAATCCAAGGTATACTCTTAGCTACACTGCACTAATATGCATTTCATTATCACCTACGAATACAAGTTTTGGTTCTTGCAAGATATTTTTGGGTCTATATTGTTGTGTGCTGTCACAAACAGCCACATACAGATATGGTCTTCTTTATTGTACGAGTCTGATAGCACTAATTGCTATTATAAAGGCATGGATATGACGAGTGTTGTAATTGTATTGCTACAGCATGGTTTATCTATGATAAACTTACAACTTTGCTTAGATTTCAATTCTAAAAAATTAACATCTTATAATTTCAGAATATAATGATAAAATGAGATACTATTCATAGCATTAAAAAGAACAAAGGTTTTAAACTTAATTATCTTACTTCACTCATGGCAGCACAAGATCATCAACAACAACGACAAAAGCCGATAAGAGTTCTTGTCTCCAAGTTGGGTCTAGATGGTCATGATAGAGGAGCATTAGTAATCTGTAGGGCTTTAAGAGATGCTGGTATGGAGGTTATTTACTCGGGTCTGTTTTGTTCGCCCGAGCATGTAGCCAAAGCGGCTATCGATGAAGACGTGGATGCTGTTGCTATGAGTTTACTTAATGGAGCACATCTAACGTTGTTTCCAAAGGTTGCACATTTTTTAAAAGAAAGAGGTATAAAAGATATTTTGCTTGTAGGCGGTGGTGTTATACCCGAGATAGACAAAAAAATTCTAGAAAATGAAGGCATAACAGGAAACTTTGGTCCAGGAACTCCTTTGTCTATCATAATAGATCATATTAAAACTAATGTGAAGAATTTGCAATTGAACAACGAACAAAAAGAAAAATGATATTTCTCACAGCAAATTAATTTTTAAACAAGTTCTCATTTCTTAATGTTAGTTGTGTCTTCATCTTGATGTAATGCCAGTTTCATTTCGTTGTGCAGACTGACCAGCTGGAATCTGTATAAATGGAGTAGTACCCGCGCTACCACCACTACCACCACCAGTTACGAGAGGCAATTTGCCATCCCATCTCTGAGTCTTTAACCATTCTAAATAAGTTGGGCTAGTTCGTAGTTGTTGATCAATTATCTTAATTGCCTGAGATTCTCCTTCAGCTTGTAAAACATTAGACTGTCTTACACCTTCGGCTCTAGCTACGTTA
>DASQYF010000304.1:0-12948 GCA_035639375.1 Nitrososphaeraceae archaeon | reverse complement strand
TGCAAATGCTGCTCCTGTTCCTGTTCCAGACCTTGAAATGCAGTAGTATTATTACCAGCTACCACACCACCGACAGCAGCACTGGCACTGGCATTGGCGCCAGGTCTCCTATGCTTGCTGCTGCTCTCAGAAGTAGTAGACATATTGGGTCTTAACCATCTTTATGCTTTGGCACATATTCATCTTCAGGCTCATCATATTTGTAGCCATGATAGATACCAGTAGTTATTATTCATTATGGTAGGTAAACGAGTACAGATGTTAATATTATGCACAAATAAACGAATCACTAAGTCAAAAGAAACTGCTAATAGATTATGATGGATTTAGAATTCATCTTTATGAAGTAGACCTATATGTTATTTGATCCCTGTGGTGATTATGTCCGTGCATAATTTCTAGCGACTCTTATGGAAAGGATAGCATAGACCTCATATTGGAACTCAAACCTTCTGCTACTACTGTCATAAATGACATGAATGTGTAGCCATTATTCCGGATGAGAACAAAAACATTAACAGTAAGAAACTATCTAAAAAGAGCAGAGCAATATCTGAAGATCATACTGACAGTATCTATGCATACTAAAAGAATTGAAGACTGCGATATATAATAAGTTTGATAATTCATTTCAGACATGAATTTCATTTGAGGCTCAAAAGTTAATAAGAGCATACATTCATGAATAAGGGCTAATCTTCAGCCCTAGAATATAGTAATGAGATTAAAGCAAATTACAGCGAAATATGAGAAATTATGAGCTATATACATATGATAAAATACTCAAATGAGAATAATCATTAATAGCTCATAAGAGCAGACATAAGAAAAAGATGAACTAGAATTATTACCCATTATACAGCCTAGATATATTGCATCTATTTCATCCTATACAATAAACTCTTCATTTCATATGCCATTGTCATTCTTCCTTAATCTTTTATTCATATATTTCAATCTTTATGCTGTATCCTACATTTGACTACATTTGATGCTTTGTAATGTTAATGGTTCCTTGGATCACTTATAACAAAAGTAAAAGTACATTTTATAACTTGGTAACAATATCATGATCATAATCAAAAACTTTTGGATTTAGTTTTTTTATTAACGGTATGTTATCATAATGATGGTCATCATGAACTATCTGTCGCATGAAAGTATCTGCTACTATTATTATTTCTTCAAAGTTATTGTTTACAATGAATAGGTCAAGGGATTCAATAAAACTTGGATAATTTTTAGGATTATTATGATTTGCCGATTTTTTGCAACTCAAATTATGTGCAGCAGGAAATATATCACTTATTTCTGAAGGAATAATTCCAAGAAATGGATTATAGGTACAAATCTGTGAATCTGGGAATTTTTTGGCCAGCTGAAGAAAGACTCGGGTAGAATAAAATGGATGAATATCTGAGTCTGGATATAATACTAATTTCTTTTTATTTTTTAACGATACAAATTTGGATACTATATTTCTGAATCGCTTGGCCTCTGGTCTGTATTGATCTATGGGATCATAGAAAAAGACTGCTTTCTCTTTGAAGATCGGTGTTCCTTCCTCTATATATTCAAAGGTTTTTAAAAGTTCTATTGCTTCCATAAGTTTTGGATGTGCACGCGCCTTTTGCATTACATATTCCCACAATCTGCCATCCATTATAGCTTGTTTTACTGCATCAACTTCTGCTTTCAAAATGTAGAGATTATGTTTTGCTACTTCTAATGTACGGCTGTCTCTATCCATATAAAATAACTCCTTGATAGAATAAGTAGTACAAATTGGACACTGACATGGAAGATATGAAAGGTCCTCTAATCTTGTAGTGCCATTTGAATGCATATAGCGATTATCTTTAGCATAGAGAATGTATGATGCTGAATCAAACATATCGCATCCTAACGCAACAGCCAAGGGAATTGTAATGGGGTGTCCTGCGCCAAAAAGATGTATTGGTTTTGCTGGAATAGCACGTTTAACTATTGCTATCATGTGTGCAAGTGTTGAAAACTCATATGCCTCCATCAACTCGACAGGGCTGCCTATGGCCATAAGATTGAAACCCATTTTGTCAAGTGCATCAGCGGAGTATTTTACCAAATCTGAATGTTCAGCTCCCTGTATTGGCCCTACCCAGATTGCACCATTTGTATCATCTTTATAGTACTCATTGCCTATGTTATTTTTGATTTCCTTGCTTTTTCTTCCTTGTATTGCATTAAGAGTTTCTCTCGCATTTTCAAGTGTCTGCTCTACATAGTCTTTAGCCTTTTCATACTTTAATCCGTATCCTGTAGGTTTATCAAGAGGTACTGGAATGTCACTTCGAATATCATTCTCAAATATCGCCATGACTGTGGGTTCAACATCAATAGAGCCGTATTCTAAAACTTGGTATCCTCCAGAATCTGTCATTATCACTCCATCATATTTTATTATATCATGAATTCCTCTCTTTCTTGCTTCATCACCATAATGTCGTAAAGTTATGTATGCATTCGTGATGACTGCATTAAAACCTAAACTTTTTAGAAAGTGTGGTGTTATTGTCTGCCTTATTGGATGTATGACTGGAATAAACGCGGGGGTTTCAAGATTGCCATGGGGAGTTTTTAATTTACCTATACGGCCTGCCAGGTCAGTATATCTGACCTCAAAGGGCAAATTTACTTCTTTGTCTCCCTGACGAACTCGTCATATATTGCCTTTACTCTATCAGCCGCAAGTCCTGAACCCTCTTCAATACCTGTCTGTGTGACTTTGATTTTATCCATTACAATAATAGCTCCCACATCTTCCCTAATCCTTACTAAACCTGGAAATACTCTAGAAAGCCTATCTGATAAAGCTTTAAAATCAAAAGGCTTTTCCATGAGCTTTATCTGTTTAACGAAAGAACCGTTGAGAATTAATTTGAGGATTCCATGACCTTCTACATTATCAAGTACAACATCGAGTTTTTCATCAATACCAGTTAGCGTACCATTGTATATTTTTTGGTCAGAAGTTTCTATAGAAACTTTTTTGCCGAGAAATTGTACCGTCTCTTCGCCAAATTTCCGATTAAGTACCGCAGCCATAAATATTCTATGAGGATATGCTTTAAGTAATATATATATGAATTATAATATTTTATTTCTGACGTTATGTTTTATAACTATTAAGAATTAGACAATTATGATGTAGTTATTAAGATAGATTAAAAGTATATTTTAGGAAGAAGAAATAGATTAGAGAATTAATAGTATTCTAGAAATTTCTGTACGTCTCCTTTTTCATAGACCAATGAGAGCCAATCGACCATTCCTATCTTATGGTTTAATTTGTTTTGTAACAGTGATACGATTTCTTCGGCACTCTGTTGGGGCGTCTTTCCAGTTGCGTCAAATTCTATAACTTTGTTTTTTCCAAAGGTTTTCAATGCATCGTAAAATGAAATACCAAGGATTTCACTAGCTATGTTCTCTCTAATCTTCTCAGGTGAGTACTCTCTGTCTTCGAAAGTTTTTATTATTTCATAAGGTGAACGGCGCATAACTACAACAAGATCGATTCCATCTGGTTTTAATACATAAGGTACAAGATGTCCAATAATTACTAGGTCTCCTCCATTTTTTAATTCATATCTCATCAATTTCAATGTCTTTTTAATATCAACTTCTTTTCCGTACTCCTCATCGTTTAGTAAGAAAGCATTATTATCGATTATTATCTTGTTAATATCAATTATTTTTAGACCTTCTAATTTCGCACATAAAAATCTCGTAGTTGTATGCTTTCCGACTCCTGGATTACCTGTAATGGCAAGTCTCATTTGATTTTTCAAGCGGCTCTTCTTCAGATCCTTTAGTTGATTCCATTTATATTTTAATTAACCAATAATATTATATCAACTTTTTATGCTATTTCAAATTACACCTATCATACTAGGCAATTTATATCAAGCGTACTATTTCCGACCAAACTTTTGTTTAATATAGGTTTCATAATTGCTAAAAGTTAAACTAATATGAATAATAAATCTGCAATTGAACATATATCTATCAATATGTCTGAACCTATAGTTATCTGTCAACACATATCACTTTAGTATATTATTACATCAAATGCTTGCTCAAACAGTACGTATGCATTTCGTTACTTCAGCAAGTCATTTTGCAATATGGAAGTAGGTCCAAAGATACAAACCCAAAAAAACAATTCTTTTAACTGACAAACAAGATAGAATTGACTTTTAATTTAAGTATAATATATAGCAATAAACTTGGATTGATTTATACGTGATCAGTGGATGGACCTAATAATTGTATCTAATGCTGGACACTCTTATAGAACTTTAAAAATTTTTTGAAGATGGTTGATACGTATCCAGTTGGAAATATATACCGAAAGCCATCTAAAATTTAAAAAAGGAAAGTAGTATCTGTGGCTCTTCTAGTGGAAGACGTCTAACCTTCTTCCCAGCCTTTTGAGAATACACCGTTCTTGTGCAATGGCACTGGTTGTCCTGCAGTATATTCCATCGGCCTCATCCAGAATATTGCATGAGTTGGACACACTCCCACACATGCACCATCTGAAATACATCGTTCCGGGTAGAAGACAAACGCCTTACCTCTCTTCCATCCTTCTACAGGTTTTACTCTGAGAACATCTGGACCGAGAGCAGTGCAAATCTCTACACAGAGAGCACATCCAATACATCTTTGTTCATCAACGTCTGGAAGTATAGCAATTGGCATCTTCTAATTCACTACAGCTGCATACGTTCGAAACTATTTAAACCCTATGCCAGTAACAAAACAGTGTTATAACAAACCGTCTGATATCAGTCCCAATTAATTGCGTCATATTAAAAAGAAAGATGTTAAATACATCACTATCACAAACTGTGTCGTCTAACTTATGAATATGTCTTTATTAACCTATTGAAAACCTGTTCTATCTTCTAGGATCCTTGAGGAATAGTATTATTAACTCAAGCAATTTCCTTGTATTCAAAGTAAAATAATACAAACTCGGCTATTTTTAACTTAAATCTACTATTAACATTTATGACTACTATTCAACTAAATAAAAAATCGAAAGAGTATGTATATCACTCAGTATACTCTATCATAAAAAATTACAATGGTAAAGCTACTAGAAAACGCATCGAAAAAGAAATTGATAGTAGTAGGTATGAATTGCAATACGCTATACTACGTTTAATAAAAGAAGGCAAAATTAAAAGAATTAGAGGATTTGGATTAAACAGAATTGAATACTATTATCAAGATATGATATCAGATAATAGTAAGAACAACAATACAGAAAGTATCAGATATTAACATTAACAATCATAACACTAATGGTTCGTTTTTTACTTCAACTGTATAATAACTTCTACACGTTTAGTATGGAATATATTAATTCACTTCGTAGAATGTCTTAGTAAATCGTCATCTGATATCTAGACTACTATATGAATACTTTATGAATATTCAAAGATATGATTGATGGAGGATAGACAACTAAATTCACTTAAAATCAAAAGAAAAGAAAAGATAACTACAAATTAATAAGGTAAATTGCTCATTGGAATAGTGTAAAAGTGGGTAATCGATGACACTTTATTATAAATAAATAGTAATATTCTTACCTTAATAGCAATCCAAAGTTGAGTTAAAAGTTAGAGTGTAACATGGATGAATAAGTTTACTACAGCTTTGAAATGAGATGCAAGCCGCTTATCAGTCGTCATCTTGGCATTCCTAGTCAAAGCCTTACTTCCCATAATCGACTATTTTCAGCCAACATTGGAAGGTTCTCTTTATAATGGAAACCACATTCATCGAGAAGTGATTCAAAATCATATCTTCCAAAATTTAATGATTCTTCTTTTTTTAGCCACTCTTTTAAATCTGCAACTATTTTGCTAGATATTTGAGGTTTTGTGTATACATACCAAAAATTATGAGCAGTCCGTAATTTAGCCAGTTGCTGTTTCCTATTTTCATCGGATAATAAAGAAGCTGTATAGAATTTATTCATCAATTCACTATTAACATCTATCCATGATGGTGTTCTCCATGAGGCTACCTTTTCGAATCCAAATTCCTCATACTCGCAACCACCATTTATCCCGCATTGGCCTCCAGTATCGAATGTTGTGATAATACAGCGTGTAGATCCCGCAACATATTTCCGGAAATCTACTCCTGGTTCCATCCAACCTATAAAGGCGACATCAAACATCTTTTTCTCAAATGATTCTATAGGAGTTAAGTAGATAAAATCCGGTATAGGTTTCTGAAAGGTATAGAAAATACCTCCATTCTTTTCGATCCCTATTGCATTTGGAATATATTCTCGTATCTTTTCAAGAAAATCACCGTATCCGCAACCTATGTCTATAAATCTAGGCGTATTGGAAATAGATTTTGAAATTGTTATTACGCGTATAACATCGACTTTGCGATAAGTGAAATAAGATCCTGCAAAAAAGGGGAATATATAACGTTCATGATGTGATTGTGGATTGTGAGCCTTGAATTGCTCATAGGCAATATGGGCTTTTTGCAATTCCTCAATTTTGAATGGCATGTATATCTTTTGAAAAGTCAGCATTAAAACTTATTATATTTTATATGGCTTTAATTAGGCAACAATTAAAGTCTTTAGAGAACGAGTATATGAATATAGATAGTTGGAACCATACGAACCCAAAAGGCTTATTAAGTTCCGGCATAACTTGGTCTTATGGTTAGGAAATTTGAAGATTGGTGGAATACTGTACCTGCAGATTTAAAACAGAAAGCTCGCCAGGGCGATGAGCAAAATAAGCCGTTGTTAAACCAAATTAACTATGTCCTTTTACATCTCCATTTAGCGGGAAAGCATGACGTTAAGCCATCTCATGAGGAGCTTAAGGACTGGTTGCATAGTGGTCAAGTAGATGTACTTAGGATGACAGCGAAAAAATAAGAGCGAGGCATTTCCAAAAAGTAATTACTTTCATTTACAATTTTTATGTTATTTGTCGTTTTAAGATAGTTTTGAGCCAGTTTGCCTATTATTTATTTGTGACTATGATATCTTTGTAGTCCAATATATCGTACAAAATTGTTATCTTTGATTATTCTCTACTATTAACTATATCCGCATACATTTAGCAGCCTTTAGAAAGTCATATCTTAATCACGATGCCTGAAAACTTAATATTCAAAGTTAATAGAAATAGAGGAATCAAAACAGGGAGTAGCAACAAACCTGATGATACCCTGGTACGCTTTTGCCCTAAGACTTATCACGTACTTCTATCCTCTATCATTAGTATAATAGTCGGGGTAATAATTAAATAATTTTTAGAATAAATCCCTAATGTTTTTAACTCATTTTGTTTATATAATGTTACAATAAATAAATTAATCATTTATCTTCTAGTTTTTTTAACCTTATGATATATAGACTATAATTAATAAATGGCACTAATGAATTATGATATAACATTATCCGTATATAGGTCGCCCATATGAGTTTTAATCATAATCTAGATATTTGAGTCTGATAAATTAGAATACTATTCCGTATTTAATTCGCTCTTAAGGAAGAATAATGGGATAGAATGGAAACTATACAAACTGTTCTGTAAAACCCTTTCTATCTCGAAAATTACATCTCTGGAAGTATGATGATTATTATTATTATTAACTGTCATCTTTTTCATAAGCATTTACAAACCATGTTTCTTAATCAATCTTTGACCATTTTCACGATTGAATTGATACATGATTGTTGGAAAAATAGGCATTAGAAGTAACATATACGTAAGCCTATTATATGCACAACGTAAGATTGACGAGATTGATTTTCCGTTACCATATTACTTCAATACCAGCATCTCATTATAATTAGAATATCATTCTGCTAAATAAATACTATGTAAGATATCAAATTGGTCCAACCTAATTACAAAAATAAAATGACTGTACGTCTATCGAGATGACATTCATAAATAATACATTTAAGACTTCCATTAGGCATATGACTCCCGACCAAACTGTAGAATGTATCAGGGATATTGCCAAAGGTATCCGTGAAACGTCTGCTAAAATAAGGGAGACGATAAAAACACTTCACCGCAGCGGCGCAATTGACGAATTTACGCAAGCAGTTCATGAAGCTACTTTAGCAACATCTAGTACTACAAAAGAGATTAATGAAACATCCAAGGACTTGAAAGAACATGGCATAATAAACGGTAGAGCAAATGCTATGGAAGAAACAATTATGATAACACGTGGGACGTCAGGGATAGCAAGAAATACAACTTACAATATGGCTGAGGCGGTTCCAAAGTCTAGGGAAAGGTTACAGAAAGGATCTGAACCAGTAAAGCAAAAAATGAGGAAGAGGACATCCAAAATAAAAGCTAAAAGACAAAAATAATATAAAAATTCTTTAATTCTGCTGAATGCATGTTATTTCATATTTCCTTATGATAAAATCAAATTCACGGGCAGAAAATTAATTCTCTTATGAGATAGGACAAAAAGGCTATAATAAGAATTGAATGATGAAATTTATTAGAAGCAGATAATCTGTTCAACTTATGGGGATAACTAAAAAAAGGATCAGCGCAATGAAGTAACCGTGAGCTCCGTCAGTGAAATAATGTCGGAAAAAGAAGTTGTTACAATTATCCCAGGATTAGGCAAAACGGCTCAGGATATTGCAAACCTTATGACAAAGAAGAAGGTGGGTTCCATAATTGTAGTAGACAAAAAAAGTCAACCTCTTGGTATTATTACTGAACGCGATATGGTAAAGCGGGTATGCTTGAAGAATGTTCCAGCAGGCAGAATTGAAGTAGAAGAAATTATGTCATCTCCACTCATAACAATAATGTCATACGATTCTGTAGAGTTGGCTTCAAGGATAATGACAAAGAACAAAATCAAGCGACTTGCAGTTTTAGAAGAAGATAATAGAATTACAGGATTAGTAAGTGTAACTGATATTACCAGGCATTTAGCAAAGATATTGCTTGACGATTATAAACGCTATCGATCATTACGTTTTGCAGTGGATCTATCCTGAATATTCTATAAAGTGACTATTAGAACATGGAAACTTCTATTTATAGACAGTTCCAACTAATATTGTAAACACTGCTTACTTTTGAGTCCAAATTGAAAATAATATCATACCATATTTATCTACTGAACTTGAATCGGTGGGATACTTTGAAGCCACCTAATCTTAAGTCTTTATCAAACCTTCAATTATTGTGATAGTATATTTGATCTTATCTTCTCTTATCATGGTTGAAGCAGTATCGATGCTGATGATGTATTTTGTTATCTGTAGATCTATTATTTACTATTCTTTAATGGTGCCTCCCAACCAATCTGAATTTCATTATAAGTTTCAATTGTGTTAGTATTTTAATTGTCATAGATGGTAAGTTAGTTAATCAATTACAATTGAATGTAATGCTATTAGATATTTTGTTTCAACTTAAATGTGAATATTTAATTTGAATTTTATGGTCTTCTTAAACGCATTCTTTGTCGATTTAAGAAAGGAGCAAAAAAGAAATTCTTTAAAAGACTTTGCTTATTGCTCATATATACTATATGTGGAGGAAGGAAATTCATTATAAAAGATCTGTGGGGAAATGAAACGATAAATTTCTTAGGATGTTAATTGTTCTCCGACAATCAAAAATTACGACCAAATATTGTACTGTATACCAATTGATTTATGTAACCTTAATTATAACAGGAGATACAGAGCTAGGAATATGAATATCAAATCAGTGTCAGATATTGATTTCCCAAAAAGAAATGGATTGCTTCCTGTAGTAGTTCAAGATCAAAAAACAAAAGATATACTTATGCTTGCATATGCTAACGAGGAAGCGCTTAATAATACTATTAAAACAGGAAATGCTTGGTTCTGGAGTACATCGCATAACAAGCTGTGGATGAAAGGTGAAGAGTCAGGTCATATCCAATATGTTAAAGAAATATTAGTTGACTGCGACTCGGATGCTTTGCTTTACTTAGTAGAATCACAAACTCCTGCATGCCATACAGGTAATCGCTCCTGTTTTCATAATCTTCTAGAAAAACAAAAAAATTGAAGATTATTTATGAATTTTTCATATATTTGATATTAAGAGATGTTATTAGTAATTATCATAAAAAATTAGTTTTAATGATCATAATTATTTTAGTTGAAAAAATATAGTAATACTAAAATTGCTCTTAGAGAAACTTATCTATTACAATTCAAGATAGAGGATAGTCAAAAGTATGGGTAGTATACAATCATTAAAATGTAGAGAGTGCGGTAAAGAATATTCTCCACAATTTAGATATATATGTGAAGAATGTTTTGGTCCGCTGGATGTTATTTACAATTTTTCTTTCAATGTGAAGAGGAATACTTTTTCGTCAAGGGATGTAAAAACGTATTGGCGATATTTTGAATTGTTACCTATTGCTGATAAAAGCAATATTGTAGATCTAAGTGCTGGCTTCACTCCGTTACAAAAAGCAAGTGGACTTGGTAAACAAATAGGAGGGATAAAAAACTTATTTATCAAAAATGATTCTGTAAACCCCACATTTTCATTTAAGGATAGGCCTGCTGGTGTAGCTGTTTCGAGAGCCAAAGAAACCAAACTAAAAGCCGTGGGTTGTGCGTCTACAGGTAATCTAGCTTCTGCAACTGCAGCACATGCTGCAAAAGCAGAACTGCCCTGTTATATTTTTTCACCTGCCGACATTGAAAAGGTAAAGATAGCGCAAGCGCTATCATATGGAGCTGAATTCGTAGCAGTGGACGGAACTTATGATGATGCAAACAGGGTTGCATCTGTAATAGGCGACTCTAAAGGCATTGGTGTAGTCAATATTAATATGCGACCATATTATGTTGAAGGCTCTAAGACACTTGCCTACGAGGTAGCCGAACAACTAAATTGGGAGGTTCCTGACAATCTGATAATTCCGGTTGGAAGTGGAGCAATGTTAAATGCAATTTGCAAAGGATTTGAAGAGTTGTATGATCTTGGTTTAGTTGATAGTATAGCAAACCTAAAGATTACGGCTGCACAACCTCATGGATGTGCTCCAGTGGTAGATGCCTTTAAGAAAAAAATTGAAGTTATTCCAGTAGAAAGGCCTAAGACAATTGCAAAAAGTCTTGCAATAGGTGATCCTGGTGATGGACGATATGTTCTAAGAAGATTGAGCCAATATCATGGATTTGCAGAAGAAGCTACAGACGAAGAAATTGTCGATGGAATATTAATGCTTTCCAAAACAGAAGGCATATTCACAGAACCTGCCGGTGGTGTATGTATAGCGGTACTTCGAAAGCTGATTGAAGAAGGTAAAATAGACAAAGACGAAAAAGTAGTTTGCTATATCACAGGTAATGGACTTAAGGCTACCGAGTCAATTATAGATGTTCTTCCGAAATTTAACACTGTAAAACCAGACGTACAAATAGTTTCAGCAATGATTAGATGATCATGTATAAAAATGGTGATAACACAGAAATGGCGAAAGTTGAATTCGTGATCCCATCAGTATTAAATAAAGGCTTAGGCGAGAAAAAAATTTCGTTGGAATCCAGTGATTTACAAGATGCATTTAACAAAGTTTCTGATCAGATGGGCGAAGATTTTAAACTTAAGGTGTTTGATCTTAATGGCAAGCCGCGTGCTCTGATCAACATTTACATTAATGGCAAAAATATGCGCTTTAGTAACGATGGTATGACGACGTCGCTTAATGATGGTGATTCTATCTATATACTACCTGCAGTGGCTGGTGGAGCAGAGCTGACAAGCAATGATATGCAACGGTATTCAAGACAGATAATGCTTGAAGAGATTGGATTTATTGGAATGGAAAAACTACGCAGTGCAAAAGTGTGCGTTGTTGGTGTTGGTGGGATTGGAAATCCTGTCGTTACTCAATTAGCCGCCATGGGAGTTAGTAAATTAAGAATAGTAGACAGAGATGTTATTGAAATCTCAAATTTACACAGGCAACACCTTTATGTAGAAGACGATATTGGCAAAGTCAAAGTTGAAGCGGCGGCACAACGATTAAAAAAAATGAATACTGGAGTTGAAATTGAAGCGTTTCCAATTTCTGTTACCAAATATACAGCAGAGAGCCTTGTAGAAGGATTTGACGTTGTTATAGATGCACTTGACAGCATTGATGCCAGATATGCTCTAAATGATGCATGTATAAAACATAATATACCATTTATCTATGCAGGTGCACTAGGAACGTTAGGTTCCGTATGTACTATATTGCCAAATAACTCTGCATGCCTGCGATGTATGTTTCCTGCATTAGTAGAGGATGATATGCCCACTTGTAGCACAGAGGGTATACATCCATCTATACTATATTTGGTTGGCGGCATACAAGTCTCAGAGGCAGTCAAGATTATTACAGGCCAAAAACCTATGCTTGTAAATAATCTTCTCTATATAGACTTGAATGAACTTTCATTTGAGAAAATTCAAATGTTTAGGCATGAAGAGTGTCCTTCATGTGGATCGAAAAAAAGGATAGATACAGAAAAAGTCGCACGACGGCAACTGCTAATAGAAGAACTCTGCGGAAGAGATATGGGCAAGAGAACATACACTGTGACACCATCCGAGCTAGCTTCTGCAATTGATCTGATGAAAATAATAGAAAATGCAGAATCGCTAGGATACCAGGTTAAAACTAGGGGTAGTCTAGGAATAACTGCAGAGAATAACAATTCTAGTAAATTGTCTGTAAGTTTTCTGACAAGCGGTGCTGCAACAATAGTGGGTGCAAAAGACGAAGAAGATGCTCTATACATATATAGGACCTTCATAAGGGGGATAATATGAAAAATTCTTATACTATTTTTTATACCATAATTAAATATATGAA
>DASQYF010000303.1:0-3344 GCA_035639375.1 Nitrososphaeraceae archaeon | reverse complement strand
AGAAATAAGGAAGGGAAAAGTTGACGCTAGCGAGAGATAATTGCTAATTCAAATCAGTATTTCCCACGTGATTTCAATTAACACCTAATCTATTGGAATGGTATGAGCAGAAAATATCCGATTTGGATTAAACATCAATTAGAAAAGATTGCAACACATTTGATAACTAAATCTAATGTTGATGAGTTAATACCAATTATAAAACAAGCATTTGAGGGTTT
Organism: Nitrososphaeraceae archaeon; assembly: GCA_035639375.1. Lineage (GTDB taxonomy): Archaea > Thermoproteota > Nitrososphaeria > Nitrososphaerales > Nitrososphaeraceae > JAJNBK01. Next base: position 3,123 of record DASQYF010000303.1, on the reverse strand, counting down.
GGATTATGGCAGGTTTGATGTTAAAGATATGCAATTTACAGAACAGCTAGATAAAAGTCCTAACCAATATCCAAATGATAAAGACATTAGAGTCAAAGTGTTAGGCCTAGAGCTTGGTGCAGATAAAGGAGAGTTAGTTTGCTGGTATGAGTCTTTATCAAACAAGAGAGGATATTCAACAAAGATTAAGGATATCAGCGTTAAGAAATACAAACAAATACTTTGGGATAAGATAGAAGCTATGCTAGAAATTGCTGGTTATAATGCTGCTAAAATTAAACAAGATTTACTTTACGAAAGTGAGAGTGGTATGATAATAACAAGTAATAGCAGAAAATAGATAGATTCCCTTCACATAGTATAATTTAACTACAAATAAAAAACTTTTCAGTTGATCAAAGATATGTTCTGCTTATCAAATACGATAATGAAGTGATCATTCTAACCATCTGCAATACGGATATCAGTTCCTAAATGACGGCCTGTAGCTATGTATATGACCCTGTTCAATAGGATCTAGCATGTATAGTGAAAATATGTAGTTGAAAAGAACATTTCCAGGTGAGAACAGCAACATATAGAATTACTAAAAAATGAAATAGTGTAATTTGTTAGTCATGACCATCATGACGAAGCTCTGCAAAATTGTGTGGCACAATAGAGAACTCTTCATAATGATATGGTAGATGATCAGATTCTTCTCCTTGGTTGCGTGGCGTATGGTGAGCTCGAAGAGCTACCCAGAATACAATATCGCTTCCATTTGTAGTATCGAGTGGTCCAACAGCATAGACATTTTCTAGTACACTGTCAGTACAATCTGCGCCTACATCTTCGCCTTGCTGGACAGTATCACCACGATAGATAGTTACCCAGACATCACCAGTTGAATATTTATCCCGTCCTGCTATCTGAGGAATTTCAATTTCATATCCTCTAGATTGGCCTTCTACATTCTTGCTTATGAGATCACGAATAAGCCATTTGCGAGCAGTGTTGGAATCGGCTTTTCGCTTTGATTGATTAGTTATCAATTTCCACTGATCACCGCCTGGATCTGCAAGACTATTATGATCAAATTCTTCACATATATCACTTGGAAAGCCATCAATGTCAAGATCAATACGAAAATAAAAGTTATGTAAATGAGCAGTCTCAGGAGCCGAAGGATTAAGTTTGCCACCCATAGCAACTCGCGGATGAATCATACCGTCTCTATCAAATTCCCAACTTTGCACGTATTGATACCAGCCACACTGGAACTTGGCTGAGATTACTAGATGTGCTGAGTGGAAATTATCTGCAGGTTCATTTTCAACTAGTACTGCTTCTGTATCTGTTGCCGCATAATACGAAGCACCAGCCCAAGTATTGGGAGCTGTGTATTTTAGTGCCCTGAAGGGAGCACCACCGCATTGAGGGTTTATACCATCTTTATAGCAGTGTTCTGGATCTGGTGGTTCGGTACCCGTATGAGGACGATGATAAGGGACCAGTGCAAATGGTTGGCTTCCTCGCCACAATACACGTTTTCCTTGAAAGTCAGCCCACCATATCTCCAATCCGCCACCATTTGAACTAGGAATACGCCAATAAACTGACCAGTTGGCTCCAGAAACCTGATGATAAGCGCCAAATGGCAACGTTATTTTCCCTCCTCAAGATTCATTTCTTTCTCTATCTCAACAGATATGATTCTATTTTCAGATAAATCTACAATAACCCTTGCAAGTAGTTTTAATCCAATATTCTTTTTTGCTAACGCATAATGAAGTCCTATAAGCCTAGAGTTACTCTCGGAGATGGTTTCGGGTGCAAATTCATTAACTAACAAGCCCCGCATTTTTGCTAGACGCGCCACTCGGTTATCCTTCTGTGCTATATAACGTGCTTCTTTTATTTCTTCATCATGAAACGCTGGTTGTAATCCGCGGTACTCTCCTACTTTGATAATTTTACCAGCTGAATCTAGGACAAAGTCAATATTATGTTTGTTGCCATAGTCAGCTACTAAAATACGGATAGCTCTCTGCGGAACAGACTCAGGCATTGGAGGTTTTTCAATTACAATCTCTAATGCGATGATGCGGAAGTGAGGTTGAATTCCACTTTGGTATTGCTTTGTCATATATGTAACTATGGCTTTGATAGCTCGACGTTCTTCAGTCTTACTAAGAGGAACGATAACCTTTTGCATTCTTCTGGTTAGATCCGACATCTGGGATTTAGTTTTCAATTTATAATAACCTACTTTGTGCTACTACTAATTCAATTAAAAAGAGGCTTCTAATATGTTCTATTTCCGAGATCATTTCTGTAAGATAGATACTTATTTTAGTCGACTTTAACATATCTTTATTTTTATTATATGACTATTAACACTCTACTCAGCAGCACTGCTTAGAAATGATAACCTCTTATCAGGATGTACTATCGGCAATACTTTTACTGTTCAAACGAAAAATCCATAAATAATAAAAGCCCACTTATGTGCTCGTTCAGAATACTCACACTGAAACAATTCTCCGTACAGCCAGAATTATTGTATATCTACCGCTGGTGGAGGTTCGGAGGTGTTGGACATTATTTTCTGTATGTAAAAGGAGTGAACTGATTTGAATAAGTAATTTTGGATAGTAAAAGATATAGTTCATTTGGCATACTATCCTACTGATAACATTACAAAGGTCTTTAAATAGTCACTCAGAGAAAGATAGTTCCAAAAAATTCGTCACAATATTTTGCACGTATAAGATAGGATTGTTACTAGATGTTATGAATTCAAATGCCATGCAGTGGTAACAGTTGGAAACAAATGATAACAGAGGTAACGAAGCGGTAGCAATGATAACAAAACTGGTAACAGGCGGTGGCAAGAGCTTTAAGCCTCTGTTAAGGATAATCAGATATAAAGTTGTCAATATTAACTAGACAGGAAAAAGAAAGACTTGTAATAGAGCTTTACTATAATCAGGGAAAGACTTATCGCGAAATATCTAAGGAGGCAAGAATATCCCCGCGTGATATAGGAGTTATTTTGAATAAGGGAATTGAAGAGAAGACAGAAGGATTGAAAGAAGAACAACAAGAAGATAATGATTCTGACAAAAACCAAGAACAACA
>DASQYF010000302.1:0-4213 GCA_035639375.1 Nitrososphaeraceae archaeon | reverse complement strand
AACTTTCTGTTGTAGAGGATCCGGTAATTTCATATTTTATTGTCATTAATATCTATAATAACAACCATTTGGAAGCTAAAAGAAGGGAGATCTATAACAACTATTAATTATATTAATGATAACGGATAATTCTTGCATATTTTCATAATTCACTGAAAGCTTGATTTTAAGCCAATTTAATTGTTAATTCTTCTCCATTGCCAATTGGTATCATCATAGATTGAATGTTGGGTTTATTTTTAATATAATTGGTATAATTTGTCATCATTGATCGATACTCTTCTGGATACAGCATATTGTCTGTGGCAATAATTCCACCAACTCTTACCATTGGAACAACTATGTCAAAATAATGTTTTAAATTTTCTTTGTCTGCGTCAAAGAATACAAAGTCGAACAATCGCTCTCCTTCTTTGGAATAATTTTTATTGTGATAATTTTTTGAAATCTCGGATAGAACATCGCAGGCTTGGCCTTCCTTTAAATCTATCATATGTTTTATTCCTGCGTCATCAAAATTCTTATTAGCCAGTTCTACTTTTGAGTGATCCATTTCTATTGTAATGATGGTCTTTTCCGGTCTTGTATTATTAGTCTTACTTATTTGCATCACTGCTTCTGCAAACCAAAGAGTAGAATAGCCACAAGATGTTCCTATTTCAAGAATTCTTTTTGCTCTCATAGCCTTAAGCGCTATATTAAAAAATGTACCCGTATCTAATGTAATTGCAAGCATCATTTCTGACCTTGGTACTATCACCTCTCCTGATCGCTCACGTTTTGATTGTTCCTCTAATCTAGAGAGAACCTTTGAAATCTTAGTATTAAGCAAGACAACAACACTATAAATATAAAATTATTTAACTACTATGATTATATTATTATTAATTACCTTATTAAGAAAAAATTAAAAAGGCTGCAAGTTTATTATTCGTACATCAAGTATTCAAATAATATTAAAATTCATTCTAACCACCAGAAAGATATATTTTAGGATTGTAATGGTTCCTTAAACTGGCAGCAAAAATTATAAGAATAATATATTGAACAATTCAATTCTATCTATACTTTCTGTAGATACGGTCATGAACACCAGAAAAGTCTGAGAGGCAGAAATTGCTGTTCATAATAATGAGTGGATCATTGCGCGTACCTTTTAAACAACTTGCAAGTCGAACGTTATTATGTTAGAAGTATATAGAGATAAGCACATCATAGTTAAACCTAAATGCCATCAAATTCAGATATATTGCAAAGACATAGTAGCTTTCTATGGGGAGCTGCTACATCATCATATCAAGTAGAAGGAGGAATTATAAATAATGATTGGGATTTTTATACAAAATCAAAAGCCATCAAGAATAGGATATCTACTTTAACAACACCAAATGTATTTTATAAAAATATAACTCCTGTTACCTTACAGCCTGCAGGAGAGGCTGTCAAAGCATGGAAACCTCAATACTATTTAAAAGATTTTGATATTGCCAAATATTTGGGAATGAATACATTTAGAATTAGTTTAGAATGGTCTCGTATAGAACCAGAAAAAAACGAATGGAATCAGGACGCTATAGATCATTATAAAGATATGATAATGGCTATGAGGAAAAGGGGTCTAACACCTGTAGTTACACTAAATCATCTGACACTTCCGCTCTGGGTATCAAATCCTCCTATCGAATTTAAAAAAAAATTAGGTCAACACATATTGCCATCTCCATTAAAACATCTACCCCTAGCAGATCCGCCATCGACTGATCCCTATTGGAAATCTCTTAGAGGATGGGAGACTTATAGGACAGTTGAAGAATTTATACAATTTGTATCAAAAGTTGTACCTGAATTTAAAGACCAAGTAGACTATTGGATCACGATAAGTGAACCTGTTGCATCTATTATTGGTGGAGGTTATATAGCAGGATTATTTCCTCCTGGTTTTTTCCTTGATGGCAATAGAGCAAAAAAGGTATTACATAATCTTATCGAAGCACATGTTCAAGCATATAATAAAATAAAAGTGCTTGATGATATCGATGCAGATGGTGATGGCTTTACAAAAAAGGTTGGTTTCTCACATTTGATGTTAGCAGTTAAGCCAGCTAGTCCAACAAGATTATTAGGTGCAACTATAGTAGATAATATAGAAGCTGCTAAGAACTTTGCTTACTTCATAAATGATTACTTTATCAATGCTGTAACAAATGGAGAAGAAGATTTAAACTATCTTAATACTCTTCAAAGACACAATGAAAATAGTAGAGACTTTATAATACATAATGATTGGAAGGATAAAGTTGATTTCATTGGTATTAATTACTATCGCCGGGTTTATGTTTACTATAGCAGCATATTAGCCCTCTCTTCAGCCAGGTTTGTCGGAGGAGCCATAATAAATAATCTACATGGATATAGCCACCCCATACAAGGTATTCTAAACGATCTTGGATGGGAAATATATCCGGAAGGATTATATGATTTGTTAATGAAGATACGAAATCAGTGGAAGAAACCTATTTTTATTACTGAAAATGGTATCGCTGATAAATCTGATAGATATCGAGCTCCTTTTATCGTAGCTCATCTTCATCAACTTAAAAGAGCAATCGATAATGGCGCAAATGTTATTGGATACTTACACTGGTCTCTCATGGATAATTATGAATGGCTTGAAAGCTATAGGCCTGAAGCAAAATTTGGATTATTCTGTGTTGATCATGATCATCAAAGAATAATGGATTTTAATCGGAAAATAACTAAAGGCGCTCAAGCATTAAAATTTATTATAGAAGAATCAACATCCCAAAGTAAAGATGGATTAATTACAATTTCTGCAATAGCAAAAGCAGTAGATAAATTTGGAACATTCAGCTATGACGGATCAGAAGTTATTGGCCATAATAAATAACAAATTTGTATACAAAAGTGCCCTTATTAGCAATCTTCTGATTATCAATGAAAAATAAAGCATAATTTTCTAATCGAGGAATTCATCACTCTTTATATTAAATCATTAAGAATGTTGTTATCCAATAATAGATATGTCAAGGGAACAAAAGAAGAAAGTATCATTAACTGTTCAAAAAAGAGATGGTAACACAGAGCCCTTTGATCAGGAAAAGATGGCACGAGCCGTTAGCCGTGCTGGTACACCATTTGTAATGGCATTAGACATAGCAAAGGCAATTACAAATAATAAAGAGTTGGCTCAAAAGAACGTAGTTAACTCAGCTGAACTTAGACAATTAGTTACCCAAGAATTACAAAATAGAAATGAAAGCACTATAGCAGAATCATATTCCGGATATAGTAAAAACAAGGTTACAACTGAGATAAGAGAAGAAATAACATCTCGTAATAACAAATACAATTCAAAGGCCGGTCGAACTACTCGAACTCATGCAAAGCAATTTGCGATGGATAGAAATAAGGGTGCAAGTCGTGGATCAATTGGTAGACAAAGGCACGCTACTGGGGGATCATAATGATTTGTTGTTGATTGTTCTCTTTTTTAGTATCAAGTATCTAATTATAGGCAGCAATTATCTAAAATTTTATTTATTAAATATAAAAAATGTAAATCCAGTTATTCGTTGTAACTGCATCTTTCAATAAATAATAATCGCCATATCTAGCCATTTATTGTTTCTTTATTTACATTATCGCATAAAATATCAGAATTCTCTAAGAGAGATAGCACTTTTGTTTTTAGTTTAAGATGTTATTTATACTTCAAAATTTTGGTAAAACTCCAATTTTAATATAGAAGTTATCTGATTTGATTCTATATTTCTAAACCTATAACAAATAATAACACAACATTCAATTCTAATCAAATAATACATGCAATTGGTCTCGAGTCTCTAATAGTTATTTTGGATATATCTGTGTCTTGAATTTTGGATAGCTGTATAAAGTAGCTATTTATCGCCTTTGCTGTGTTTACCGCCTTTATCGCCTTTATCGCTGCTGCTGTCTTTGCTGTCTTTGCTGTCTTTGCTGTCTTTACTGTCTTTGCTATCGCCTTTATCGCTGCTGATGTCTTTGCTGTCTTTACTGTCTTTGCTATCAGTACTGCTGATGTCTTTGCTATCAGTACTGCTGCCGCCGACATTATCAGTGCTGGTAGTGCTAGTTATGCTGCTAACAGTACGAGGTATACCGTTGCCAGTGCTATCAGTACCGCTGTTTTTGCTATCGCTGCTGCTGTCTT
>DASQYF010000301.1:0-6352 GCA_035639375.1 Nitrososphaeraceae archaeon | reverse complement strand
TATCTTCAAAATTCCTGTTCATATTGTTGGAGGTTTCTAAACAGAAATATTGTATCTGTACTGATTGAAATGCTAGATAAATCTATCAGTTAGAGTGACTGCAGTAACTGCAAAGTTACTGCAGAAGAGAATGTTAAATATATTCAGGATAAATTCTTGAGTAAGAAGACAACGATAATGCCAGTGTTATTTACAAGCTTTAACAGGCATTCTAAGTTGAAAAGCCATATTCAGAGCAAGCAGGGTGAATAGAACAATGCTTAGAAGGTAGATTATATTCCATTAGTACACCTAGAAAATTGTTTATCCGGTGACAAATTTTAGTATAGTTATCATTATTAATCAGAGCCACTATCAAAATTAACATCATCTTTTTTATGAATTCAAAAAATTCTAGAACACAGTCATCTAAAATAGCCATACACAATGAGTCTTTTACCTCTATGCGAAATGCGTAGAAGTTAAAAATGGACATTATAAATAACTTGTCAAACCATGGTTCAACAATACTAAATATGTTGAAGTATCCATCCTTCTGGAAAAAGCCTGTGTTTAATTTTCTCATCTCCGACTGAAGTGGCATATCTCCAAACTTCTATCTTTTCGTCAACTGAAGAAAACTGCGTCTTTATCTTAGTTAATGCTTCAATTTCGTGTTGTAGACCATTGCTGTCGTATGGGGGAGAGAATTTGTGACAGAATTGACATTTGCTGTCTAATTTAACTATTTTATTATTCTCTTGGAGGACAGGATAAGCGCGGCATGCTAACGGACGATTTTCATATATTTTGCACCTAAATCCGCCATGCGGCGACGTTTGTGAATGATCAATTTCTAGAAAAGGACACAAGTTACCGTCAATATTCTTACCCATCATTTGATAAGCGAGTATTTTTTTTGGACCATCTCCTTTAAGGTTTATGCCAATTCCTAACCTGGGAATAATCTTAACTTCTGTATCTATATTTTTCGTTTGGTACTCAATTCTAGATTTCTCTTCGGGAAAGATCAAGACTCCAATCTTGCCATATTCTACTGACGGATAGTATTCTCGATATATACAACAATCTGAGCAACCCTCAACACAACCAAACTTTCTAAACATTAGAACCACATGTTGATTTAATACATTGATCCTCTACGCTATCTGATGGCAGATCAAAATATTGCAGAAATTCAATATCATAGACAGATTTTGATCTTTTCAATAATTCTAGGCTAAATTTATTGTCTGCTATCTCTTTATTTTTGTTTTCTTTATAAACTGCAAAGCGCAAAATCACCTGCTTTTCATAGCCACACTTGAATCTCTTGTAATTTTCGGATATCAGAAAATCCTTTACGAAGCCGATCTTTTCACCTTTATACTTGGAACCTCCATAAAGAATAAACCAATACTTGTCATTATATTCAACAAACCTGAGTTTAATTTCATCATCAGGCCACCATTCTATTGTTTTCTTCCATAATTTGAATGCATATCTTTTGTCCTTGAATAGCGGCAAAACATTCATGTATACGTCATGATAACGATATCCTACACCGACAATGTTACTGAACCATAATATAGTCTGGTTTATTTCATCTGGATTTGAAGAAACTATTCTATTATCACTCAATTTCTGATTGAATCTAGTATTTAGAGCAAAGATGATTATAAAGATGTACCTATTTCTAAGAAAACCCTAAATATGTCATATATTGATCTATATTTCGATCACCTAACTTTATCGTCATGAAATAACGACTCTATATGATTTCTGCAAAGATCTTATGTCTAATCTTATATGACCTTATTATGCTTGAGAAGCGAATTTCGTATAGCGATGATTCAATATAGTTTCTATTAGATGAAGATGCTGAGTATATTATGTTTTCATTTATATTTTCACAACAATTTACACTTGGTATAATTAATATCCAATTTGCTCAAAAGGATAGCCATTATGTTATCACTTTATCACTTATGCATCTGTTTTTTGTTGCCGTTATGCTATGAGATTATCTTATATCAGTTTTATATCAATTCAGTCGTCGTTTCTGACACGAGCATGTATTGATGCATAATGAAAAATATGTATTACATATAGTTATTCTAATGCTATTGCAAACAAACTTCTATAATGGACTGCAAACTTTTATTTGGCTTTCTAATTTCTTTTTTCTGCGATCTCCTGCCATTTGTACTCTGGAAGTAAAAGAGTGATAATATGAATTTTTCAAGGTTATGGATTAGAAGGAAATTAGTATATGATCTTAACATTATTGTCAAAGTAAGAATTGTGCATTGAAGTTATACTTCTTTTTCTATGGCTTCTATATGACATTCATGTCCCCGATGCTCTTGATCTAGCATCATGGCTTCTTGATTCGATATAGGAAATCTTTCTTGATCAAGATATGATTTTCCTTCTTTTTCCAGAATAATTTTCTTACAACTATCACAGATTAGCTGCAATACTATCATTTTTTATAAGAGTACATGTAACGATATATAGAATTTCTGTTCAAAGACAGGTAAGGCAATAACGCTAATGTACTTACATTTGCATCATGTGTTGTTGTTCCTTTTTTTATAAAACGTTTAGCAAATCTAAATGGAGTCATATGTATCAAAGCAATTTCTATTAATCTATAATCCTACCATGACCTTTGAAGAACGTCTGAATATAGTATATTGAGTTTGATATCAAATCCTGCTACTTTGGTTTCTTGAAATGAACGTTGCATTTCTTTAGATGCTGATCTAGCAGAAGAAGATAATCTCCTGAAGAACGAATTAGAAGGATTAGTTGAAAGGACTTACAGTGTCTGGATTGAGAAAACTACTTTGAGATAGAAGATATCTAAATATAGATACATACAGTACGATAATCCAAAAAGAAAAATTAATAATAATCATTTGTTAGAAAGAGAATAGAAGAATTTCTTTATCTCAAATTATGATGTTCACTGGATTGTATGATACCGCCGCTGACTCTATAAGCAATTCAAATGAATAATTATTATTTCTCTTGATTTTTGCTGTTTAAAGAAAAACCAGAACGATATGAAATATCAATGCTCATTATTGTCGCTAATAATGACATATTATTTCCAAAAGACGTGTACAAAAGACACAAGACAATATATCTAGCGAGATAAAACCCAGTATGATTTTCAAATATATCTATAGAAATACAGTTAGAATAAGATAGTGATTGTAAACTGTATATGTGCTATTCTTTTATCTTCCAAATATTCCTTCAAAAGTGTTCCGCATGTTTCCAAGCATTCCTTTCCGATTTTCTTTTTTTTCTACCAATTTGAAGCATTGTTGGCAAAGAGCACGCAAATTTATGGGTCGGTTATCTTTTAATGATCCATTAATATGTTCAAAATGAGGTTGTATGTCGCCCCTGAATTTTCTTGAACATTTCTGGCAACGGTAATGCGCTCTTTCTAAAACCGTCTGCTTTATACTAAGAGTTAAACGTTCGTATCGACGTTTATCAACATTATTGGTTGGACTTCCACCAAAAAAAGACACATTGGTCGATTAGCGTCACTTTAACTTATTTCTTGCGGAACAATATTTGTATTGAAAGTGGCTTCAAGTACCAGATAATTTGAACAGATATATGTTAGTATATTTCTATTAAAAAAGACTATCGCTAGCTCTATGAGATCATCCATTTTATGACTCGCGGTAAATGTTGATCCTTTGATTCGAAAACGCAAAGCACTTAAATTATCAACTATTTGGCATAGTGTAAGGGCCGGTAGTTTAGTCCGGTAGAATACCTGCCTTGCATGCTGTGACTAGGTCAGGCAAAGGAAACGTAGGTGGTCGTGGGTTCGAATCCCACCCGGTCCATTATAATCTTTTTTAATATATAGCTTTATCGCTCTACATCTATTCATCTGACTGAATCAAAAGATAACTTCATAATTGAAGACATAAAATATACTTTCTGGTAATAATATACAAATTGTGTATTCTTTATATTTGTAGTATGTTGCATCAGCACGATTAGAAGTTGATATCTTGGAGGAGGTTTCTTATTATGTTTGCAGTATAATTTTTATTTTTGTATAGAGGGAGGGCACTAAATATCTTAGCCTTAGTTCATACGGGGATTATAAAGATAATATGTCATTTCGAAAATAATACTTTCAAATAGGGTATGAAAACTTGATCAATAAATAAACAATACAATAAAATTAATTTAGGATGTTAGAGCAATATTACTTGCGTCCTCTTTTGCAAACGCGCTTTAATTCTTCGACAAATATTTTAAGTAGGAGAGAAAGCAAGTACGCATATGTCAAATTTTAAATACGCACACCCTGAAGTTTTATGTGAAACTGATTGGTTGGCTGATAATTTAAAGAACCCAGACATTAAAATTCTCGAGGTTGATTATGATGTAGAAAATGCGTATAAGCAGGGTCATATACCAGGTGCTTATATGGTCCGCTGGAAGAAGGATATTAATGATCCAACCAGACGCGACATAATAAACAAGCAACAATTTGAGACACTTATGTCAGGAATAGGTGCTACCCCAGAGACTGAACTCATACTCTATGGGGATTTTAATAACTGGTTCGCTGCATTTGCTTTATGGGTTTTTCAATATTATGGTCATAGGAAAATCAAGATCATGAATGGAGGTAGACGAAAATGGGAGATGGAAAATAGAGAGTATACAAAGGAAGAGCCTATTCCAAAATTTTCAAAATATATCGCACAGCCACCTGATGAAGGTGTCCGCGCCTATTTGCCTGATGTAAAAAGGGCAATTGAGAGAGCCGAAACGGTACTTGTGGATGTGAGATCAGCAAAAGAATTTTCCGGCGAAATTACGGCCCCACCAGAATATCCTATGGAACATGCACAGAGAGGAGGTCATATTCCAGGGGCTCAAAACATACCATGGGCACAGGCGGTAAGAGAGGATGGTACCTTCAAAAATGCAGATGAGCTCAAAGCACTATATGAAGGAAAAGGTATAACTCCAGACAAACATGTGATTTGCTACTGTCGAATAGGTGAAAGGTCTTCTCATAGTTGGTTCGTCTTGAAATATCTCTTGGGATATCCTTCTGTCAGCAATTACGATGGATCTTGGACTGAATGGGGTAATATGATTGGTAATCCGATAGAAAGATAAGTGATAATTTCCCAAGTATTTTTAATGAATCAAGAACAACCTCTATTAAAAAGAGGGCAATTTTATTTCATTTATGAGCGTGATGATGACGCCACCATTATATTGGAAGATAAAACAAAAAGAGGCTTGGATGTACGAGAACGCAGTATGGATGAAAAATATGGTGTTGAGGCAGAAAAGGGTATGATTTATGATATAGATGGCGTTGGACATACCGTCTCGATTAGATGGTACTTTCCACGAGCTAACTATCAATTAGAATATGTAACAAAGATTGCCGAAGAAATGGACGCAAAATATAAGGCTATTAGAGAGATAACTTGTCCTGACGATGAATAAACGAAAGCCTTTTAGCCCTTATTTATTTAAAGATCTACAATGTCTGCACTGCTAAAGGATAGGGTATGGGTCATGATTTCTGAAGTTGCAAAACGGGGCGTCTATCCTCTCCATGGATCAAGACTTGGTGTGTTCAGAATACCAGTTGATCTTAATGAAAGCGCTGATATTTCAAGCATTATGACCGATTTAAAAAATTCTGGTTTTATTATAGATGGATATGCAGACAGAATTTATGTAACTTACAAATGGAATGAAAAAGGCGTTGATCCAGTTAGTCAAGAAGAACTCTCCACAGATTTACTTATTACAGTAGAAATAGTTACCGGTGAAGTAGTTGATATAATCTATCAGATAAAGCCTCTAGAATTCTTCGGCGATCTATACTGGGTTAGAAACTACAGACAAAAGGCGGATCAAAATGCAAAAATGGTAATTGATACTATAATTAGGAACACCAAAATTGGTGATAGATTAATTGCTCATTATCAGAAGACCGAAAAGCTTTCACTTGAAGCAGCCATGAAGAAACTAGAAGAACTGACGCCATTAACAAAGAATCCTAAATTAAGGGCCACCACAGCTGCTGCATCTTCTGTATCACCATCGCCCGCTTCCCTCAAATCGCCATCTTTGTCATCACCTTCTGCTCCTGCTTCTCCTCCTACGCCTTTAGCTCCTTTAGCAGCTGAAGGAGGAACTAGTAGTACTAGTGGTGGTGGTGGTGGTAACACAACTATTTCCCTTACAGGTACTGGAACCAACTATTCTAAGGTAGATGGACCTATAGACGCTAGCTTTAAATCAAACAGACAACAGGCAGGTACATTCCAAGGTATTAAGGTATGGGGCCCTT
>DASQYF010000300.1:0-6907 GCA_035639375.1 Nitrososphaeraceae archaeon | reverse complement strand
GTAGCTATCAATCAATACTTTGACTCCATTCTGTTCAAGTACTTTATCGTCCTCGTCTGCCTTTTCTTCAAAACCCATACCATAAGACAAACCAGAGCAGCCACCTCCAGATACATAAACTCTTAGAAGCAAATTATCCTTGCCTTCTTGTTTCATGAATTCAGCAACTTTCTCTGCTGCCTTTGGTGTAATGGTTACGATTTGACTTTGTTGTGCAGTTTCCATTGGTAAATTTATATTTCACCAAAAAGCATAATAAGTTTTTCCCCAAAAAAAGAACAAAAAATATTAATGAATTTTAGATGCCAGGTTATTTATAATTGACCTCTAACCTTTGACCATTTTGCCAGACTCCCTGCCGCTGTAATCCAACTAATTACAGAGTGATAGGTAGGGACGTTAGAATCTTCTATCCGCTCAGATATCTTGTGAGTGAACGGACCTCCCATCGCGCCGACCAGTATAGGTTTTCGCTTTTGCCTTTGGAATGTTGCGAGAACATCTACTATATTTTCTTCTAGAGGATCATCCTGAAATACAAACCACGGCATGATAATATCGACGTTCTCATCCTCCATGAAGGTCTGGATAGCAAATTTATAATCATCGGAGTTTGCCGATCCTGTAATATCACAAGGATTACCAATTACGTATGTTGTAGGATAATGATCTTTGAAGGACTTTATTGTTTGTTCACTGATTTGTGCAAGCTGCAATCCCAGTCTTTCAAACTGGTCAATAGCTGCTATAATGGGACCGGCTCCATTTGTCACCATTGCTATTCTATTACCCTTCGGAACAGGCTGCCATGTTAGAGCTTTAAGAGAACCAGTAAGTTCTTCATAACTATCTACAGAAATAATTCCTATTTGGTCAAAAGCACCCTTAACAATATTATAAGAACCACCAAGCGAACCTGTATGTGAAGCTGCCTGTTTAGCACCCCTGTCGGTCCTACCATTCTTAAATACTACAATGGGTTTCTTCTTTTCTCTAATTACCTTCTTTGCAGTATCGATAAATTTACGACCATCTCCGAGTCCTTCGACATACAATCCTATTACTTTTGTTTGAGGATCCTCTGAAAGATACCAGATCATATCCGCTTCATCAACGTCCGATCTATTTCCGTATGAGATCATCTTACTCATGCCAAACGCATCAGAAGTTTCCATAAAAGCAATACCTACAGTTCCACTCTGTGAAAGGAAAGCGACCTCGCCATTCTTTGGTCTTAACATTCTGTGATGGCCTTGGAATGCACAGTCCAATCGATTCTCACCATTAAATATGCCTATACAGTTAGGTCCAATAATCCTAACCTTCAATTGGCTCGATAATTCTTTTATTTGCTGTTCAATATCTGCGCGTTCTCCGCCTAGTTCTTTTCCTCCTCCCGAAATGATGACCATGTTATGAATCCCCTTTTTTCCGCAACTCTTAAGAAGATCTGGAACATATTTGAGATCAACAGTAACAATAACAATATCTATCGGTTCGTTAATCTCATCCAGGCTTCTATACGCTTTGATACCCATTATTTCTGGGTATCCCTTAGCATTTACTGGAAATACCTTTCCTTTATACTCATGTTTTACCAAACTTTCAAAGACCGAATTCCCAACCTTCCCTGCTTCTGGAGAAGCACCAATTAACGCCACAGATCGCGCATTGAAGAATAGATCCATGTAACTCGAATCAGGAAGAGATTTCGAAATTGCTTCAGGGTTTGGTTTTTCTCTGAGGATCATCTTTGCGTCAACAACATAATAGCTGTTAGGATATGCTATGACAGGATTAAAATCAATGCTTTCATAATAGGCTGCCATATCTGTACCAAGCCTGCCGATCTTTACAAGTGCATCACTTAGCATTTCCATGTCTATGGGTTCAGCTCCCCTGAATCCCTTCAATATTTGCTTTCCTCTAAGATCTTCAATCATGGAGGTCGCTTCAGCATTTGTGATGGGAAGAATCCTAAATACTACATCTTTGAAAATTTCTGTGTAAATGCCGCCCAGACCAACCATAATAACGGGTCCAAACTGAGAATCATTTTGCAAGCCTACTATGAGCTCGATACCTTGTGGAACCATGGTTTCAAGGAGTACACCTTTAACTTTGTACTGTTTTGACAGTCTATTGTATAAGTCATCGAATGTTTGACGAACCTCCGTTTCTGAGCTTACGCCAACTCGAATTCCACCTACATCAGTTTTGTGCAAAATTTCGGGAGAAACTATTTTTGCCACCAAGGGATATCCTAGTTCGTTTGCCTGTTTAACCGATTCATTGACATCAGTAACTAAGGCATATCTTGGGACCTTTATTTGATATTGAGACAAAATCTCTTTGGCCGATTCTTCAGTTATTACTTTATCTTTACGTGAAATAATGTCATCAAAGATCCCTTGAACCTTGCTCTTATCATACATTAAATTATCTAAAACAAATTCTGGTTCGGCTTCTAATTAACTTTGCGCGGCTATAAATATCATAGAAATTATTTCTCATTCAGTGAAAAAGCGACATTATTTATTTTATCATTATTAATTTAACTACTCATTACCTTTTATGTTATCTCATTGGCCTATAAGCCTATAAATAATCTCTGTTTCTTGCTGTAGGGATTTCGCTTCTTTTCAGTCTAAGAGAATTGTTCTTATATATAAATTGTAATGGCATGCAACTTAATGCATTTGAAGTGGTCTGTAAGATCGCAACTGCGAAATAAAAGCCAGTGAGAGCAACAGTAAAGATACATATGCTTTATGTAAATATAATCTTATTTTTCTATTTGCTTTCATCATTTAAAATAAATCTTTAAGATTAAACTAACACTATTCTTATTCCAACTATAGTCGTATTTCTGAATTTCTCTTGAAAAACACCTAATTGCAAGCTGAAATAGTACATTCTGTTAGCGAGCAACTAGCACGTTAAATCATTAAGGATAAGTTTCAAATACATTTTATTCTAGTCATAAAAAGACCATCAAAATTATATTTTTCTTTGAATCCCAGTTATCAATATTCAGTTAACAAATAATACCTACCTTAAAATGCGATTTTCATTAGGCGGTTCTAATTGTAAAAGCTGATTAGTTGTTATTACGTTATTATTAATGTACAAATTAGGTTACTATATGAGTATATTTGACCCTTCAATCTATACTGTGGTATTTCCTTACTTGTTTATAGCAAGTTTTCCCATCTTTGGAATAATATTGGTAACTAAGTGGATATTTAATGACAGAAAGAATAGAAAACGCGAGATACAGTTAAGGAACAAGGCTCATATAAATTAGAGTTCTCCAAGATCTTTTTTCAAATACTTGAGGATTGTGTCCTTTGACATTGACTTTTTCAGAAGCTCGTTTTGTCAAGTACAATGTGAATGCACCGAGAGATGTCCAGAATCGTCTATCTGGATTCATAGTATATGAATCCAAAGCCCACTTGGCAGCCCAATGAGCTTTGGGATGATGCTTCAACGTATAGCCTAAAATCAGCTCTTTAGAACTAGATAGGATATAATGTGCATGCTGATAGACTTCTTCTTTTGAGGTATAATTGGCTTTAATGATTTTTAATTTACCCTTTTTCATCGATTGCAAAATATCATCGAGACTTTTCTCTGATTCAACTGAATTTATACATCTACCGATAGTTTGAACAATATGTGAATCACTTCCTGCTATCGATGGTATATTCTTATGCTTTGCAAAGCTCTCGGCAACAATATTAGAAAAATGATCTATGTTGTTGCTGTTAAAGGTTTCAATAAGATCACAAAGAGATGCCATTTCGCGAATGCCATTGGTTACTGCAAAGGGATGAGCAGCACAGGAAACTGCACCTTGTCGTTTGATTTCGTCTAATGTTTCTTCAAGAGTCATTCCAGCTTTTACTTCGTTAGTTAGGCCGTATCCTAAAACATGTCCTTGATTATCTATTGTAATCTCTTCTGCTGGATAAATAAGAATATTCTTAAATCTATCATGGTTTTGCTGATATTCAAGTATCTGATGATAGCCATCGAGCGTATTATGATTAGTAACAAAAAGAACTTCTATACCTTTCTTCAAAGCTATGTCTAATTGCTCTTCTATACTGACCCCGCAGTCAAAGGGGACACGTGCAGATCCATTACGATAATTAGAAAATATATTATGACAATGCAGCTCGATTTTTAGGAAATCAGTCGTGGCTTTGTACCCTATCCGAGTTATAGATTAACCAAATATATACTATATTAAGTGATTTGAACGATATATCTTATTATTTCGAACTTTAGTACAATTAGTCGACTATTTTAACTAAGCAATGACATTTTCTAGAACAATATTTGTAGACGCATTTTTAATAGAGTGGAGAATAAATTTGTGTGTGTTGATAACATTGTCTTCATATGATTTAGTAAGAATGATTTTCAACTTTATGTAGATGCAGGTTCTTCCACGCATTAAACGCTTTACCGCACTTTTCACAAGCATACTGTTTTTTTCTATTGTAGACCGTTTTTTCTGCGATTAGCGATTTATTTTCCCGATTTGAGTATTGGTTTGTAATTCTACAGTATTCAGTCTTCAAGTTGAAGCGTATAAGTCGCTTTGGAATTCTAACCAATTGATTCTCGCTAAACATATCTCTATATAAGGACGTTTGGTATTAGATAATTGAAAACAAAATTGTTTTCTTAGAAAAGTATTACTCCATACAAGTACTTATTTAGTATTAATATTTGATACCGATATGTAACGAGACCTTATTTATGGGCGGATACCATAATGGCGCCACCCATCATTGATTTATCAAATTGCACTGCCGAAAACTTTTCGCATAGCAGAGCATTTAACTCAGAATTAGTTGGCCATCTAATATACGTACCGTAAAGTGTCTTAAACTTTAATCCTGATTTTCCAGCAACAGCAAAAGCGAGTATCTTAAGGATATACTTTAGATAAAATGAAACACCTGCTCTTATAATTAGGTTGTCAGGCTTTCCTAAATCAACTATAATTATGCGACCTTCTAATTTTAAAACCCTGTATGCTTCTGCAATTGCTTGCTTTAATTCAATTGAATCCCTTAATGAATAACCGTACATTACTACATCGAACACCTCATTTCGGAAAGGCAGATATTCAAAAACTCCAGACGAAGTGTATTTCGGTATGTTATGACTAAAATAATTTCTTGCATTTATCAACATCTCAATAATAGGATCGTACATGATAACTTTTGTGTTGTCACTTACTTCCTTAAATACAAGGTTAGCCATATTTCCAAAACCAGACCCAGCATCTAGTATTGTCTCTCCAGGAAAAATATGGCCCTTTATTGCTTTTAAACGAAATTCATTGTCTCTGCCAAATGAGATCACGCTGTTAACTTTGTCGTAGTCACGAATTATCAAGCGTAATACTTCGATTACTTTCTTCCAATAAACAGGACCTAAACCTGACAACTTTAAGTGTTTTAAGTGATGACCTTATTATCAGTTATCATTCGAATGTCATTTTATTAAATTATTAAATTTGATTTATCAATGTGAAATTTCTTATCCTTAAATTAGTTACAACGATAATCAAGCAAATTAGTTAATAGAGTTAAAATAAAACTATTCAACGTCGTTAAACATGAAGGAGTAAGTCTTTGACAACATAGAATTTCAACGGTTAATATTATATGTTATATTGACCTATTGAATATTCACAACAGTTGAAATGTGACATTTTTAACCTTTTGATGGTAAAAAATGCCATATATGACCAAAGTTTATATCTGACTATATACTATACATAAATGTTTAATATGGTAGATTATACGTCGAAAGACACTAATACTACGGTTAGGGTCACAGAAGAACACAATATTTATGATGCTATAAAAGAAAACTTTATCAGAGCAGTGGATGAATGGGCAAAAATTCAACCCCAATATTCACAATCTGTTTCAAATTTGCAATTAGACTTTATTCAGACAGTAAAGAACACAATTCAGAATGCTATTTCTTCGCAAAAACAAATAACAGGAGGTTGGAATTTACCCCTACCTGCCACATATCTAGATCACTTCACAAAACAGTCAAATGATATCACTAACAATTTGATAAGAACAGCCATCATCAACAACCAGTTAACCATCACTGCTTTTGATGCAGCAAGAGAAAACTTGAAAATTTACAATAGAACTATTGATACGGTTATGGATTTTAATAACGACGTAGCAAAAGCCTGGAATTCATTTTTCTCTACACAGAATAACTATTTCAAATAATCTATTATACCTAGATCCTGTGCCTTTAAGGTTTAACTATAAGTATCATCATTCTGACTTATTTTTTATACAAGTTGCAAATTAGAATATTGGGCAAATTGTCTTATTGTTCAGTAAGCGTATTAATATCATTTAGAATTATTCCAAAAATTGATAAATAACTAAGTGTGAATTCTATATAGTGTCAAGCTTAAATGAATATGTCTGTGAAGACTGTGGATGCCTGTTGGTACATAGTAACTCATTAACACTCGACAGCATGAGGGATGTACATAAACAATTATGTGTTATTAAAAGGCAAAAAGCAATGACTGCAGAATCTGCTAAAGCCGTTGTGGCAACCAAACCATCCTCAGTAAATGCAAAGGCAACTGCCCCCGCCAGCAGTCTGGCTTCATCTACACCATCTTTGTCATCACCTTCTCCTGCTCCTCCTCCTACGCCTTTAGCTCCTTTAGCAGCTGAAGGAGGAACTAGTAGTACTAGTGGTGGTGGTGGTAACACAACTATTTCCCTTACAGGTACTGGAACCAACTATTCTAAGGTAGATGGACCTATAGACGCTAGCTTTAAATCAAACAGACAACAGGCAGGTACATTCCAAGGTATTAAGGTATGGGGCCCTT
>DASQYF010000299.1:0-2883 GCA_035639375.1 Nitrososphaeraceae archaeon | reverse complement strand
TATAAAATCGGTTGAATCACAACTAATGCTCCATCCACCCTCTAATATCATAACTGATGAAAAGAAAGAAACGCTGAAAAATCTTTATGATTCTGGTATTGAAGAAGATATGATTTCTGATCAATTGGATCTGGATCTCCCCACGGTGAGAACACTCATTAAGGAAGTACAGGCTAGCTGAGATAATAATTAAGTCTCTCCTTGTTATGCAAGAGGACTAAGGCAGGCATTACCTTGCTCTCTGATCAGTATAATATATATGATCTTTTTCTTCTTTCTACTATTAACAAATAATGTTACTTAAATGAGCGAAAAATTGATTCTATGTTTCCAGTAGATGTTATCGAGCCTATTGCCGTTGTATTGATAGTAATAGTAAAATTGTGTTATTAGACCATGTCATCTATTCAATGGTATATTTTTACAATATTTATTAGTACAATAAATTAAACAATATAATTAAGAACTTCTGATCATATTAAGAGGACTTCAATTTTCCATATATCCACAATCCTACTCCGATGATAATTGCTATGACAATTAGGCCCACAAAAATTGGTGCTAGCAATTTAATAAGAAAAATTATTACTGCAATTATCACAATTAACGCTATCACTCCAACTATTATTGCTCCAATATTTGCTGTGACCAAATTTCTTCTAATGAGTATAGACTGGAATAGTTTTAAGCAGTTTCATACAAATTCATCTAACATTTTGCAAGAGAATAGTTTGAATATATGTGTGCTGTCGTCGTCATTCTGTTGTTCAGTAATCACATAATTCAAGTTAATTGTATCATGTAATCTTTATTTTCCAATACTTACCCTTTTTTATATAAAACGAAAATCTTCTTTTACTGTTATCAGCACTATATGAGTATTTGTTCTCTCAATAGACGGTGACAATAGATCTTTTTTTACAAAATCACTAAGCTCCTTTCGATTTCTAAATTTTGCAACTATTAGCATATCAGTTAAACCAGTAATGTCATATACTGCGCAGACATTTGGAAATTTAGATACATGTTTTTCTACGTCTGTTATCTTGCCTTTAACAGCTGTCACTTCAATGATTGCTGTCAGATCATAACCTATTTTTTCATGATTCAATATTGCCGAATAAAACTTGATAATGTTGTCTCTCTCTAACTTTTCTACTCTACTCAGTACCGTAGGAGGAGAGACATTTATTTCTTCAGCTATTGTGCGATATGATAGCCTGGCATGAGAAAGCAACTTTTTAATTATCTTAACATCTGTTTCATCCAAAGCCATTATGTCTTTTATTGTCTAACATATTAAAAGCATTAACTTAATATATTTATCATTTATTAATAAAACGAATGTTAATCTTTTTATGTTACAAATGATTTATATTTTAATAAATGCCGTTAGGAGATAAGTCTACACTAGAATTTGATCGTACTCTAAACAATAGTAATGATAATAATAATGATACAAAATGGCAAGATATAAAATTTATTCAAGTAAGATATACTGATGTTCCGGGAAAATTTCTTGCCAAGTATTACCTTTTAAAGGACAATGAACATTTCTATGACGTTTGTAGAAGTGGCATTGGGCTCGATGGATCATCTGTAAAGGGTTTTGCAGATATAGATGAATCTGATTTATTACTGATACCTGATAGGCTAACTGCAACCTTAACTCCAATATCTAGTTACAAGACAGTTACAGTGATTGCAGATGTTCATCGAGGTTTTGGACAAGGTAGACTGGCCAAAGACCCTAGATATATATCTCAGCGTATGGAAGAATATCTGGCAGAGAATAATCTCTTCTGTCAAGTCGGAGCTGAAGTCGAATGCTTTGTTTTTGATGATATAGTATTTAATGATAATAGTAATTATAATAATAATAATACAGACAGCGACCACGAGCTTAAAATAATATCGATAGAGCAATATGGAACTGGCAAGTATCCAATTCGTACGAAAGGAGGATATGATGCACCTCCATTTCAAGATTCCCTTGTGGAATTTAGATTCAAGGTTGCAGATATATTAAAAAAATACTATTCTATTAATGCCACAAATCTAAATCACGAAGTAGCAAGCAATGGCCAGATAGAAATTAACTTTATGCATAATACGCTGACAAAGACTGCAGACAACGTCCAGACATACAAAGATGTGGTAAGAAATGTAGCAAAACAGGATAATAAGATAGCAAATTTTATGCCTAAACCAATATTTGATAAAAAGAATCCAAGAAATAGTGATAATGGTTCAGGTATGCATGTTAGTACCAGTTTATGGAGCAAGTCATCAGGTAGTAAAAATATTTTCTATGATGAGAACGACAATTATGCAGAACTTAGCCAGACAGGAAGATACTTTATAGGTGGAATGTTAGACCACGCATCATCCTTAGCTGCAATTGTAGCACCGACGGTAAATTCTTATCATCGAATGGTTCCAGGCTTTGAAGCTCCTGTGTACATAGCTTGGTCAAGAGGAAACAGGTCTGCGGTTACACGGGTACCTGTTAATGAAAAGAATAATGCTAAATCAAAACGTATTGAATTTAGAGCACCAGATCCTTCCGCCAATCCTTATCTGGCATTTTCAGCAATTGTAGCTGCAGGACTTGATGGTATCAAAAAGAAAATAGATCCTGGTGATCCTACTAATGAGAATATTTATAAAATGTCGGATTCTATGAGAAATAGCTTGGGAATAAAGTCTCTTCCCGGCAGCTTGGAAGAATCACTTGAAGCATTGAAAAATGATTTAGACTATCTTAAAAAATGCTTTAACAATGAAATTATAGATACTTTTATGTCTCTCAAACATGAGGAGATAATTGAAGCTGGAGAGAGAACGAAAATTCGCCAGTTTCTGCTTTATCATGATGTATAA